>NZ_JAGQAZ010000004.1 GCF_024345375.1 Cyanobium sp. WAJ14-Wanaka
AGAAGCGCCTTGGCGCTGCTGAATTGTGGTTGTCATAAGAACGGGAGAGAGGTGTCTCAAAAGAGACGGGTATGGATGACGGAACCCCGTCGAATTGAACTGTAACAGAATATTGCGTGGTTTGTGAAGATTCGTTCATCAAGTTCCGCAAGCAAGCCCCTCGGCCAGGTGCTCCAGGGCAGCTGGCCATGCCGGCGGTACTGCCCAGATCTCCCTTCGGGTAAGGCTTAGGGCAATGCCCTTCTCCCCGTAGGCAGCCTCATTGATGAATACCGGCCAGACCGTCTGTTCGGCCAAGCCAGGGGGTGGGCTGTAGGGCAAGGCGTCTCCACTGGCGGTGCAAAACAGTTCGTCGCCTGGGGCCATGGGCTGCCAGTTGCGCTGCAGACGGCGGGGGTGCAAGCAGGCCTCGGGTTGGCCGGCCCCATCTCGAGGGATGTCCAAGCTGCCCAAATGGAGGTGAACTTCCAAGCTGGGTGGCAACCGCAAGCTGCCTGCCTGGGCCCGGGCCAGAACGGCCAGACAGGCCTCAACGGCAAGCTGGGTTTGGCGGCAAATCAAGGCCTGCAGAACCCCCTGGGGCACCGGACCCACCTCAATCACCAGTCCACAGGGCCAGCGCTCCACCAAAAACCCGGTCTGGGCCCCATCTGCCTCATGCAGATAAATGGGCAGGCCCAATTCCGCCTGAATGCCTGCGGCCAGGGCCAGATCGGTTGGCCGCCGGCCATAGAGCACCAGGCAATTCCCCATGGAGCTGGTGGTGCTGTGTAGATCGAGGGCCACGCTGCAGGGGCTGAGGCCCCCTGGGCCGTGGCTGTCGATGAGCTGCCTGGCCCGCTGCACTTCCAGCTCTTGGCAGCTGGGATTGGCCAGCAGAGAGGGCTCAAAACTGCGGTTGAGGTCGCGGTCGATGTAGCGGCTGTTGCGGCCATGGGCCACCGGATTGCCCAGCACCAACTCCAGCTCCAGCCCCGCACAAGCCAGGGCATGGGGCCGTTGGCCCCAATGCTCCAGTAGCCAGGGCCCATTGCGCTCATTGCCGTGGGTGCCGGCCACCATCAACACCCTTGACCTGGGCCGATTCTCTGGCCCGGTTCCCACTGCCATGCCCGAAAACCCTGCGCTGGATTTAGGGCCCAGCCTGACGCAGATTCATGGCAGACCGTCTACCCATCCCATGGCCCCACCTGCAGCCCTTGTGCGCACAGCCCGCTGCCTCTGGCGATGGCAATGGCAGCAACTGATGGGCGGCCTGGCACCCGCCGATGCGGAAGGCAACTACCGGCGTCCTGCCGGGGCCTTCACGGCCCTACCGCCTTTGCCCGCCGACGCGGCCCAAGCCGGCGCCCACGTCTTGATTGTGGGGAGAAGCTGCCCCTGGGCCCACCGGGCCTGGCTGGTGTGGTGCCTGCGCCAATTGGGAGAGTCCATTGATCTGGTGGTGGTGGAACCGGATCCAGAGGCTGGCCGCTGGCGATTTACGGAGCCCTTCCAGGGATGCCAAACCCTGGCGGAGCTCTACCTGCGCTCCGGGGCAGCTGCGGGCACCCGGGCCACGGTTCCGGCCCTGGTTTCCCTGAAAGATGGCCGCATCCTGCTCAGCGAAAGCGCCCAACTGATCGAGCTGCTCAACCAGTGGCCCTCAAGCTCAACCGTCGACCTGGATCCGGTCGGGCAAAAGGAACAAAGCCAAGGTTGGCGAGAGCAGCTGCAGCATGACGTCAACGACGGGGTTTACCGCTGTGGCTTCGCCCGCAACCAGGCCGCCTATGACCGGGCCGAGCGGGCACTCTTTACAACCCTTGGCAAGGCAAACGCTGCCCTGGCAGCGGCACCGGGCCAGTGGCTAAGCGGGCCAGAGCTGGGCCTGGCCGATGTGGTGCTGTTTCCAACCCTGATCCGCCTAGAGCTGGTTTATGCCCCCCTATTCGGCTGTAGCCGCCAACCGCTCTGGCAACTACCGGCCCTGTGGCAATGGCGATCGCGCTTCTATGCCCTGCCAGGGGTGGCCGCGAGCTGCGATGACCAGGCCTGGCGCCGGGATTATTTCGGGGCCCTGTTCCCGCTCCATCCCTCGGGGATTGTTCCGGCAGGTCCGCCGCTCGCCACACTGGTGACAACCCCTCCCTGCAGCTGAGCCCTTCCCCGCCCCATGGCAAGCACCGCATCCATGGCCCCAGGAGATCCTGTCTTTGAGGGGGTCTATGGGCTCTACAGCATCGATCAGCGGGACCGGCGGGAGGTGCTGGGCTATCGGCTCGCCCTCACGGCCGTGGCCCTGGCCCAGCTGGGCCTCCTCGTGCAATGGCGCCAACTGGGAAGCTCCAACCTCTGGCCCTGGCTAATCGTGATGGCCGCCGGGCTTGGCCTGGCATTGCGCTGGATTCACATCTATCTGAAGCCTCTCCACCGGGCCTTGCAGCTGTTCTGGCTATTGGGCTGCCTGGGCTTTGGGGGGCTGGCCTGGGCTGCGGGCCCCGGCCACATGGCGGAAGCACTGGGGCAACAGCGCCTTTGGGTGCTGGCGATCGGACCTTTCTTTGCGGCCCTAGCCGGCATCGGCTTCAAGGAGTTTTTCTGCTTCCAGAGGCCCGAAGCGATTGGCGTCACCCTGCTGCTGCCCCTGGCCCTAATGGGCTACTGGCTGGGCCTGTTTGGCGCCCAGGTCTGCCTGGGCTTAATGGGCGCAGAAGCAGGCCTTTTGCTACTGCTCTGCCTGCGCAAATTTCCAATGCCTGCCGCCGCTGATGTGGGCGACAAGAGCGTGTTTGCCCATCTCAAGGCCCAACAGGGGATCGGCAGTTGAGCCTGATCAGTCTTGTCGGTGCGGCCAAGGATTTCGGGATCCGCACCCTGTTCGCCAACCTGACCCTGCATGTGGCCGATGGGGATCGCATTGGCCTGATTGGCGCCAATGGGGCCGGCAAATCAACCCTGCTGAAGGTGCTTGCTGGCAGGGAGCCCCTGGGCGAAGGCAGCCGGCGCTGCGCCCCCCGCACCCGGGTGGTGCTGGTGGATCAGGAACCTGACCTAGACCCTGAGTCCACGGTGCTGGAGCAGGTCTACGCCGGCAGTGGCGACAAGATGACCCTGCTGCGTAGCCACCTAAGCCTCAGCCACCAGATCGCCGCAGACCCCAGCAATGGGGCCCTTCTGTCCCAGCTCAGCGATCTACAGGACCAGATGGACTCGCTCAACGCCTGGGACCTGGAACAGCAGTGCCAGGAGGTGCTCCAGCGCCTCGGCATCAACGAGGGCCAGCGCCGAATCGGCGAGCTCTCAGGCGGTTACCGCAAACGGGTGGCCCTGGCGGCCGCCCTGGTGGCCGAACCGGATGTGCTGCTGTTGGATGAACCCACCAACCATCTCGATGCCCTGGGGGTGGAGTGGCTACAGAGCTACCTGGGCCGGTTCCCCGGGGCCCTGGTGCTGGTTACCCACGATCGCTACGTGCTGGATCGGGTGACCCAAAGAATTGTCGAGGTGGACCGGGGCGAAGCCCGCCAGTACGCCGGCAACTACGCCACCTATCTCACCCACAAAACCGAGGAGGAGGCCTCCGCCGCCGCATCGGCCGCCAAGTTCAAGGGCACCTTGCGGCGCGAACTGGAATGGCTTAGTCGGGGGCCCCAGGCCCGCAGCACCAAGCAAAAAGCCCGGATCCAGCGCATCGAGGCGATGCAGGAGGCTCCGGTGCGCCAGGCCAAGGGCAAGGTGAGCCTGGCCACTGCCAGCAGAAGGCTGGGCAAGCGGGCCATCACCGCTGAAGCCTTGTCGGTAGCGGCAGGGGATGGGCAAGACGCCCCGACCCTGCTGCGCGATTTCAGCTACGACTTCAGTCCGGAGGATCGGGTGGGGATCATCGGCCCCAACGGGGTTGGTAAATCGAGCCTGCTGGAGGTAATTGCCGGGCGGCGCCAACCCAGTGCCGGCAGCCTGGAACTGGGTTCCACCGTGAAGCTGGCCTACTTCGATCAGCACAGCGATGTGCTGGTCAAGCCAGAACGGAAGGTGATTGATGTGGTCAGCGATGCAGCTAGCCGGGTGGCCATCGATGGCGTCGAGCTGAGTGCCTCGCAACTGCTGGAGCGCTTCCTGTTTCCGCCCGCCCAGCAACACCAACCGGTCGGCAAACTTTCTGGCGGCGAACGCCGGCGCCTGCACTTGTGTCGCCTGTTGATCGCGGCGCCCAACGTGCTGCTACTCGACGAGCCCACCAACGACCTGGATGTTCAAACCCTGAGCGTGCTCGAAGACTTCCTGGAGGATTTTCGCGGCTGTGTGGTGGTGGTCTCCCACGACCGCTACTTCCTGGATCGCACCGTGGATCGGCTGTTCAGCTTTGAGGAGGGCCAGCTGAAGCGCTTTGAAGGCAACTACAGCGCCTACTTGGAGTCCCAAAGCCAAAGGCGCAGCGTCGAGGCCAAATCGGCAGCAGTGAAGCCGGAAGCAGTGAAGGCGAAAGCCAATGGCGCTGCTAAGGCGCCGGCTAATGGCGCAGCCAAAGCCCGGCGGCGCAGTTTCAAGGAAAACCGCGAATTGGAAAACCTCGAACTGCAACTGCCCCAGTGGGAGCAGCAGCGCCAGGAACTGGAGGCAGCCCTCGCCAAGGGGGGTGCCGACTATGGGGCCCTGGAAACCCTCACCGGCCAGCTGGCCAGCCTGAGCAGCCAAATCCATGCCGGCGAGGAGCGCTGGCTGGAGCTGAGTGAGCTGGGGGCCTAGGCCCGAGACGAACGGCGGCGGCGATGGGCATGGACCACTTCGCCGCAGGATTCAGCCCCAGCGCCAGCCACCAAGGCAGGCTCCGGTTTGTTGGCAGAGGGCTTGCTAGGCGATCCCAAGCGGGGCGGCAATCCGCAGACGGGGCCCGATGGCTCCGGCAGCAGCCAGGGGGGACGGCCTCCAGCCTCGCCGCGGTCCTCCGCCTCCTTCATCGCCGTGGGCTTGTAGTCGTCCTGGGCGCGATGGCATGCCATCTGGTCGCCCATGCGCCGCAGGTAAAGGTCTTGGTACCAGGTGATTTGGTCGCGCTCATAGGCCTCACAGACGGCCTGCAGGGAACCGAAGCGCTGGCTGACCAGGCCACTGGGAGCACATTGTTTCCAATCCAACACATCATCGAAGCTCAGGCCGCGGCGCCACTGCCGTTGCTCCGAGAGATAGCAGTGCTCTTCAGGGCCATTTATCCAGAGGAGCCGGCCGTTCTCATCCATCAAATGCCGTCCCCGGCGCTGCTTGATCCTCACCATCACCGGCCTTTTCACTGAGTATTCCCAGGCCTAGCCACTTCTTGGAAGATCAGCAGCAGGCAACAGAAAGTCAAAAGGTTGGGTGGCGCCCGTATGGTTAGCCGCGGTCAACTCCGGTCTCAGGAAGCCGGCATCCGAAATGAAGAGCATCGACGAGCACATCCAGAAGGATCAGACCGAAATCGAAGCAGCGCGGGCTGCTGGCGACATGGGCAAGGTCCGCCACCTGGAAGAGGAGCTCAAGGGGCTGCAGGTGTACAAGGAAAACCACCCTGAGGAGAAGGCAGACCCCAGCCCCCTAGAGGTCTATTGCGACCTCAACCCAGACGCAGCTGAGTGCCTGGTATACGACGACTGAACCCTGTTCAGCCCCGTTCCTAGAGCTCCTTGATGCCGAGCTGCTGCCACACGGCTGACAGCAGCTCCTTGAGGCGCATTGAAGCTGCTGCGGAGATGGCCAGCACAGGCAGCCCCCCATGGGCTTCCTGCACTGCCGAGATCAGCCCTGGCAGCTCATCTGGATCGACCAGCTCAATCTTGGTCAAAGAGACCAATCGGGGCCGATCTGAAAGGCCATGGCCATAGGCCACCAACTCCTGCTCCACCACCTGGAGATCGCCAAGCACATCCGAGCTGCTGGCATCGATAAGGTGAATCAGCAGCCGGGTGCGCTCGATGTGGCGCAGAAAATCGTGACCCAGGCCAGCTCCTTGGGCAGCACCGGCAATCAGGCCAGGGATATCGGCAAAAACGGTGCCATCCCCACTTGGCCGGCGCACCACACCCAAGTTGGGCACCAGGGTGGTGAAGGGATAGTCGGCAATCTTGGGCCTAGCAGCCGAGAGCACCGAGATCAGGGTGCTCTTACCCGCATTGGGCAAGCCGATGATCCCCACTTCGGCGAGCAGCTTGAGCTCGAGGCGCAGCAGCCATTCCTCCCCCTCCCTGCCCTCGGTGAATTTCTCCGGAGCCCGGTTGCGATTGCTCAGGTAATGGGCATTGCCGAGGCCGCCACGGCCGCCTGCCGCCACCAGCAACTCATCTCCGGCATCGGTGAGATCCCCCAGCAGGATGCCGGTGCGGGTGTCACGCACCTCGGTGCCGCAGGGAACCTTGATCAGTAGGGGCGTGCCGCTGGCACCAGTGGAGCGATTTGGTCCGCCACGGCGGCCATCGATGGCCTGGAACAGGCGTTTGTACTTGAAATCGAGCAGGGTTTGAAGGTTGCTGTCTGCCACCAACAAAACGTCCGCACCACGGCCCCCATCACCGCCGGACGGACCGCCGGCGGGCACGTACTTCTCTCGGCGAAAGGCGACGATTCCATCGCCGCCGCGGCCAGCCTTTACGGCAATCCTGGCCTGATCAATGAATTGCATTACGGGCAAACCTAGGATCGCGGCTACCTAGAGCCCCTTGGGGAGCCCGCTTGGCCGAGGTTCGCTTCCACCAGGTCAGCAAGACCTACCCACCCCGCCGGCCCCAGGGCGAGCCGGTGCCGGTGCTGCGGCAGCTGGATTTGCACATCCAGGACGGCGAATTTCTAGTGCTGGTGGGGCCCTCGGGTTGCGGCAAAAGCACCCTGCTGCGCCTGTTGGCGGGCCTTGACCAACCCAGCAGCGGCGAGATCTACGTGGGAGATCGGCCGGTTAGCCGCCTGCGCTCAGGGCAGCGAGATGTGGCCATGGTGTTCCAGAGCTATGCCCTGTACCCACACCTGAGCGTGGCCGACAACATCGGCTTTGGCCTGCGGCGCAGCCGGCCGCGCACGGCCCTTCAACAGCTGCAGGACAGCCTCAGCAAGGCCACCGCAGGGCTGCCAGCCCCCCTGCGGGTGGCCTCAAAGCGAGAAGCGCGCATTGCCGAGCGCATCAGGGAAGTGGCCGAGACCCTCGAGCTCGGCCCCCTGCTGGAGCGACTGCCCAAGGAGCTTTCCGGCGGCCAAAAGCAGCGGGTTGCCCTGGGCCGTGCCATCGCCCGTCAGCCGGCGGTATTCCTGATGGATGAGCCGCTCAGCAACCTGGATGCCAAGTTGCGCACGGGCACCCGCACCCAGATCGTGGAGTTGCAGCGGCGCCTTGGCACCACCACCCTTTACGTCACCCACGACCAGGTGGAGGCGATGACGATGGGCCACCGGATTGCGGTGCTCAATGGCGGCAAGCTTCAACAGCTCGGCACCCCGATGGAGCTCTATCAATGGCCGGCGAATGTGTTTGTGGCCCAATTCATTGGTAGTCCGCCGATGAACCTGCTGACAGTTCAGGTGGTTGGTCCGGGCCAGGTGCAACTGGGGAGCAAAAAATTTGCCGTGCCTGCCCCCCTGGGCGATCTAATTGGCAGTCCCAACGGCAACCGACCGGGCACCGCTGTTGGCGACCAACTCACGGCTGGCCTAAGGCCCGAGCATTTGCGGCTTGCCCCTGCCACCAACCGCAACCTGGCCGCTGAAGTGAGCCATTGCGAGGCCCTGGGTAATGAACAACTGATCACCTGCAAGCTGCTCGAATCTGGCCAGCTGGTGCAGGTGCGCATCAGCCCCGAAGTGCGCGCCAACCCCGGCACCACCATTCACCTCGATGTGGATGGCAGCGGCTGGCGCTTTTTTGACAGCCAGGGCGATGGCTTGGTAGACGCAGCGCAAGGATTGCCAAATAGTGAACCGAGGCTGCCGACATTAAAGAAAGACCAAGAATCGGCAATCCGCAAAAAAACAGAACAATAAGGCAATCCCCAAAGGCGCCATGCAGAACCCAATAGAAGAATGGCTACTCAACCCAAAGCATGAAACCTACAAGCGCCTACTTATACATCAGCCGACAAAGCAGTGGGAACAGGAATCACAACTCGTAGGTTCATATCACAGAGAATCAGACACTTCGCCACAATTTTCAATTGTAATTCCAATTCACAATCAAGAAGATTGCATAGAAGATGTTTTCTTGAGCATCCTAGAAAACACGCTTGGCAGCTACGAAATAATTGCAATTCTCGATAATTGCACAGACAAATCGAAAGCGATCCTTGAATCACTAATAGATCTAATTGAGCCGCCGCAGAGCCTAAAGGGAATTACTATTTTCGAGAATATCGATGGCATGTTCGAGACCTCCTGCGACAACCTAGGCTTTACAAAATCAAGAGGAGAGTACATAGTAGAAGTGCAAGCAGACATGGAAATGCGAACAGTCGGTTACAATATTAAACTGGCAATTCCCTTGGAAATATTTGAGGACATTATCGCCATAAGCGGAAGATGCTGTCACCGCATAAATACAAACTCACACGGGATCAACCTAGGAAAATTATCAGCCAAAATAAATCATCCAGACACTATTCTGCAATCATGGGAGAACCATAATTCCACATTCTTATCTCACTCGTCCAACCGTGGTCCAATTGCATTTTCAAAGAAAAAGCTTGCAGTAATGGGTTTTTTAGATGAATACCATTATGTGCTTGGCAACGACGATCACGATCTATTCCTCAGGGCATGGGAGCAAAAAAATTGGCGCAATGGCTTTGTTCCTATTGAGTTTTACTCACCTTTGAGTCGCGGCTCAACAAGAAAATCTCGCTCTGACGACACAACAGCTCGGCTTTCCCAAAGAAAATCCAAAGAAACACTAGGCTATTATAGCCAAAACAAGAAAAAATCAATCTACCCCAGCTCAGAGGTAAGGCATACAACATACAAACAGCGAATCGAAGCAACCCAAAAACTTTTGAGCTAAAATTTACAGAATTTAAGCACTATTTTATTAATCCATGGTTTTTGAACCGCAATTATATTAAAAATAAGCCTAATCTTTAATGTCTTTAGAGCAACAATTAGCCTATTCCAAGACATGACTCGGCGGCCTGGAACGAACAAAAATCTTACCGACTTATTTCTGAGCCGACTAGAGCCCTGATAATAGACAACACTTAGCATTGACTGCTCCTGCGAATGCCACTTATACTCCTCAAACCGAGATTCAACAGGGACATCTGGCAATGGTGCCAAGTTTTCAATTGAGCAAATCTTATGCCATTTACTGATAAATGAAGAGGACGATTTATTTTTTTTAATCGCCATAAATCCAGCCCAAAATCCAGGCAAATAACGACCACACTCTTGATACTGACTCAAGTTAGCAGACAAGACTTGATACTTTACGTCTCTACATAATGGCCTATACTTGTCGACCGCCAAAAGAATAGATTTTTTATTCAGCTTGGCCCTGAAATATTCAGGGCCCAAATCAATCAATTGTCGATAACAAGGAAACTTATTCAAGTTGCAATCAAGATAAACAAGTACATCTCCTTCCTCCAATTTTTTTTCAAGGGTGTGTTTGATTATTGAAGGCTTCCAAAGGAACAAACCTGCATTTAGCCATTGCTTATTTAATCTAACTCCTTGAATCTCGCACTCGTCTGAATAATCTGGATAGTAATCTTTTAAGATGTCTTGATGATTATCAATTTTTTGGCGAATGAGCTGCTCATTCCAGACAATGACCTCAAATCCACGCTTTCGCCCCAAAGCAATAAATTTTTGAACAGAACTTGCCAGCTGCTCTCTGAGAGTTGAATCTGCATTCTCGGCTCCACAATAAGTAATTAAAAACGTTTTTGGCATGCACTAAAATCAGCTTATGGAATTGATTACCGTAAGAAGTTGCTGGCCAACGACCGGAAGGTTATGGTTCAGAGAAACATCTAGAATTGCTCTTTCGGACAAATCTAAGGCCAGCTGTCTATCTAAAATTAGCCTAGAAAGGCCATCACTCCATCCCCTGATAGATGGTTCAACTAGCAAACTATTTTTGTCACTTAAAAAATCCAAAGAGGCTCCGACAAAATTACCTACTGGCACCACTCCTAACGCCATATACTGAAGTGCCTTAATTGGTGATTTGCATGTGGCAAATTTTGATGCATTCTCCATTGGCAGCAAGCCTATTTGCAGCTCTTTAACGTAGTCTACTTCGTTTCCACTTTGCCATTTTATAAACTCATAATTGATCAAAAATTTAGGATCCAGGCCTGAATGAATGGTAAATCTGGTGCCTGGATTTGACATCAAAATCTCATCGATTGCTGGAGCAATACCAGCCAGTAGATGATGATACTCAGGTGAACCTGTCCAGCCAATATTTAAATCCAAAATGGGAAGAGCCGAGGATGGGCAATGCGGCTTCCAAATCTCCAGGTCAAGGCTCATAGGTATAATAATTGGCTCAATTCTTGTTTTCTCTAAGATTTTGCGAGCCAAGACTGAATTAGCCACAGTTACTGCCTTTGCCGCTTCTACCCAAGATCTCAGCCTCCTAAGCAACATCTCACGTTTCAGCCAGGAATAGTCACGAATAGCGCGGTGCCATATCAAATCATCTAAATCAAACAAAATAGGCAATCCAAGCGCCTGGATACGCTTTAACCAACCATGGGAAAGCAAGCACTTCTGATTTAGAATTATATCAGCTTCTGCCATTTGAAGAAGGCTTTGCGCAGATAAATCTTTTTTTGGAAAAAAGACTGTGCGATAACCGTGCTCTTCCCATAGGGGCTGATATTGCTTTATTCGATAACGGGTACTAGGAGTTGTTGTTGGGTCCCCTGGGCAAATGACCGCAATGGTTTTCATTGCTGCTTGGGAACCTGATCTTTGTTCAGATCATCTCACGTAAACCACACTGCAGCCGGCGCCACCGTCGCCCCGCTCTGCATCTGCCACCCGCTCCACGTAGGACACCGTTTCCAGCCAGGCCCGCAGGCCCCGCTTTAGTTTGCCGGTGCCGATGCCGTGGATAACCCAGAGGGGGCCATTGGCTTGACGCAGCTGTTCCTCCACCTGGGCTTCCGCCTCATGCACCCTTAGGCCGCGCACATCCACGGTGTTGCGCTCGGTGCGCACCCCGGCGCCGCGGCCACCGAGACCCCTTTGGCCCTTGACCTGCACCTGCACCTTTTCCTGGGGAGACGGTGGGGTGGGCTTCTCGCCGTGGAGTCCCTCGATCGCGGTGATCTCCACACTCAGGCGCAACACCCCACAGCGCACCGTGAGCTCCTGGCCATCCGGGGAAATTGCCAGCACCTCCGCCGCCTTACCGAGGGCCAACAGGCGCACCCGATCCCCGAGCACAGGCATCCAGCCCGAATGTTCGCGCCGCTCCGGACTGGGACGGTGCTGCTCCTCCAAGCGCTTGAGCCTTTGGCCCGCCTGCCTTGCGGTTTCACCGAGGACACTGCTGCTGGCCTGGGCACCCCGTTCGCCCCTGGAGCGCTCGCCCTGGCGCAGGCGCCGGATGATCCGTTTCACCTCCTGCTGGCCCTGGCGGATGGATTGCTCGAGCTGCTGGCGGCGCTGTTCCTGCAGTTCGGCCGATTGCTCCTTTTGCTGCTGCCATCGCGACAGCAGCTCCTCGTGCAAGAGCTCAGTGCGGGCCAGTAAAACGACCGCCTCCTCTGCCGCTTCCTGCTGGCGCTGGCGCTGATCCTCCAGGCCCGCAATTACCTGGTTCACCTCCCCTTCCCCCAAGGGGGCCAACTGGCTCGCCGCCTGCTCGATCACGCTCTGCTTCAGGCCGAGGCGGCTGGCAATGGCAAGGGCATTGCTGCGGCCCGGAATCCCCCATTGCAAGTGATAGGTGGGCGAAAGGGTTTCCCCATCAAAGGCAACGGAGGCATTTTCGAAGCGGTGGTCGGCGTACTTGAGGGCCTTGAGCTCCCCGAAGTGGGTGGTGGCGATGCTCAGCCGGGCCAGATCAGCCAGGTGCTTGAGCAGGGCCGTGGCCAAGGCCGATCCCTCCTGGGGATCGGTGCCCGCCCCCACCTCATCAAGCAATACCAATGAAGCCCCGCCCCGCCCAGGTAAAGACTCCAGGATCCGGGCAATTCGGCGGATATGGCCACTGAAGGTGGAGAGGTTTTGCTGCAGGGATTGCTCATCACCGATATCTGCCAACACCTGGCCACACCAGGGCAACTGGGGGGTGCCCTGGCAGGGCAAAAACAGCCCCGCCCGCGCCATCAGGGCAGCCAGACCAACGCTCTTGAGGGTGACGGTCTTACCGCCGGTGTTGGGGCCGGTGATGGCCACCACCCGCAGATCCTTCGCCACCTGAATAGTGACGGGCACCACCTGCTGGCCACCCTCTCGCTTGTGCTGCCAGAGCAGCAGGGGGTGGCGCAGGTCTCGTAGGGAAAAGGGTGCATCGGCATATTCCACCAACTCAGGGCGAACAGCCCCCAGCCACTGGCCGTAGCGGGCCCGGGCCAAGCCGCCATCCAGCCGTTCCAGGATTTGCTGCAACAGCGTCAATGCCTGCTCCTGCTCCCCCACCAGGCCACTGAGCTCGCGCAGGACGGCCAATTCCAGCTCCCGCTCCTGGCCCTCCAACTCGCGCAACCGATTGCCCAGGGCCACAACCGCCTGGGGTTCCACAAACACGGTGCTGCCCGAAGCGGAGCTGTCATGGACCAGGCCCGCCAGCTGGCTCGCTGCCCCGGCCTTCACCGCCAGGACCGGCCGGCCATTGCGTTCGGCCACCACGTTGTCCTGCAGCAGGGCAGCGTGGCGCCGCATTAATTCCTGGAGTCGATCGCGGCGATCTGAGCGCACACCCTGCAATTGGCGGCGCAGGCCCGCCAAGGGCGGGCTGGCCCGATCCGCAACCCGGCCCCCTTCCTCCAGACAAAACAAAAGCCGCTGCTCCAGCTCCGGCAGGGTGCGTAGATCAGCTACCAGGGCAGAACAGACCGGACGAAGCTCGGGATCCTCGATCTGGCGCCTCAATCGTCTGGCAGCCGCCAGGGTGCTGGCCACCGCCAACAGGCCCTCCGCTCCGGCGGTGCCGCCCTTGGCGCAATGGACCACTGTTTCGCCGATATCTGCCACCCCCTGGAAGCTCAGCCCCGCAGTGCCAGCCTCCGCCGTGAGTCCATCAAGGCCCACCAGTTCGGTGGTTTCGGCCAACAGGCGTTGGCTCCCCCTGAACGATTCCGCCAAGGCCAAATTGAGGCACAAGCGCCGCCCCGCAGCCGTGCTGGCAAAACTGGCCACCTGCTCCGCCAACCGGGGCCAATCGAGCAGCTCAAGGGTCTCTTGCTGAATACCGCTGAACGGGTCTGCGGCCTGGGTCCGTTCTGCCGGCAGACCCACGGGCCCGAGCCCAACCTGCTGTCCGGTTCTCGGTGCGGCAGTCACGCCGGAAACAACGCGATCGGTTCGGCGTCGGTATTGGAGGGGATGCCTCCAACAGGCTCGTAGAGCATCTCCAGCCAGTTGCCCTCCGGATCCTGCATATAAAAGGAAGCCGTGCCGTCACGGTGATCGTGGACCGGCCCACAGCTGTGGCCCTGCTTCACCAACTGTTCGTGGATCCGATTCACCTCAGCCCGGTCTTTGAAATGGAAAGCGAAGTGGGGACCGGCGGCGCGGTAGCTGGGGCTGAGGAGGGCAATGCCTTCCCCGGTGGCAGGCCACTGCACGTAACACCAGTCATCAGCATCCCAAGTGAGCTGCAGGCCAAGCCCTAGGTAGAAGCGCTTGGCGCGGTCCATGTCCTGCACCCGCAGGGCGACATGGCCAAGGCGATGGTGGGCAGACATGGACGAAGACTTGGATAAACCCATTGTGATTCTGACTGGGGGAGACTGAAGCTGCCGCTGCCATCAGCTCCGTGTCCCCTGCCCAGCCGGGTCAACCTCGCAGCTTCTGGCTTACCAATCGCGGGGTGGTGGCAATCAGCTTCTTCGTGCTTGAGCTGGTGTTCTTCTCCACCGACTCCGTCGGCGTGCCGGCCCACGCCTACGTAAGCGGTGATGTAGGGGGAACTCCCTACCTATCGGTGTGGTTCATGGTGGCCTTCCTCGTGCCAGCAGCGCTGATCATGCCGCTGCTCGGCAATCTTCGGGAGAGGGTGGGTTCGAAGGCGATCGCCACGGTGGGGCCCGGACTTTTCGGAGTGGCCAGCTTGATCAGCGCCTGCGCCACCGATCCCCAGCTCTTCATAGGTCTGCAGGTGCTTCAGGGGCTTGGGGCAGGTGTGATTCCGGCAGCCGCGGGGGGCTACCTGGGAGGCCAGCTGGGCGAGAAATACACGCTCATGGGTAAGGGATTGTTAGCACTCGCCGTGGTCAGCGGATCAAGCCTTGGCATTCCCCTCTCGGCCTTCGTGACCTGGTACGCCAGCTGGCGTGTGCTGAAGGCGGGGCTGGGCCTTACGGCTTTGGTAGCGGTCGTTGTGATTGCCCGGTTGATGCCCCCAACCCCCGGGAACCCCAAAGCCAAAATCGACTGGCTTGGCTACGGCTTGATGAGTGGTGGGTTCGGACTCCTGGGACTGTCGCTGGTTGTGGGTAACCAACGGGAATGGTTCCTCAGTCCCACCTACGTGGTGATGCTGTGGAGCTCAATTCTGCTAATAGGCCTATTCGCCTGGCGAATAGTGGCAGTACCAAAACTAATCAATCTACGCATCTTCCAGGACATCAACTACTGCATCAGCCTAGTGAATCTGAGCTCGGTGATGTTCTTTCTGTTCATGATATTCGCAATCGTGCCCCAGTTCATGATAGTGGTGCTGGGCAACACGATCGAGAGCTACGCCTGGGCATTCATTCCCTTCCTAGGTACAACCGTGGTCACTGGGCTGATGATAACCCCCGGGGTGAGCCCCCACCTCATTGGCGCCACGATAGCTGCCAAAAAAAAACTTTGCTCAGCGGGCATCTTCTGCTTCGCCTGCACCGCACTGTGGATGGCCAACACCAGCGCACAGCAGGACAACCACACCATGATGCTGCAGATGATGGTTGTGGGCATGTGCTTCGCCATCATCAACTGCCTGGAGATTCAGATGTCGGTATCGACGATGCCGGCTGAGCTGATGACCAGCGCCAGCTCAGTGCTGTTCTTCTGCACCAACATCTCTAAAGCCCTCTCTGGAGGTGTGAGCGCGGCCATACTCACCGCCACCAGCCAGGGCAGCTGGGAGCGCTTTCGCGAACAAATTAACGCCGGCAACACGGCACTAGAAGCCTTCCAAAGACCACTGAACGGCCATCCGACGGGGATCGGCGGGGATGGGTGGTCGCAGGGCTCCTTGGAGCTGATAAACAAGGCGATCAGCCAGCAGGTGGAAGTGGTGTCGTTCATCAACGTCGCCACGATGGTGGGAATAGTGCTGCTGGTGCTTGCTGGCCTGCCCCTGATGCATCGCGATAGCACCCCCTAAGCTCCGACTTAACTGGTCTTCTGAGATCCCCGTGAGCGCATCTATTGACACTCCGGAAGGCGCCTCCAGCCATCCCAGGCGTACCCGGCTGATCGCGGCAGGTGCCGTGAGCCTGGTGGGAGTTGGCCTGGCGGGTTACTTCACTTACAACCATTACCTCCCCAGCACAAACGACGCCTACGTTCAGGCCTACACCGTGACTGTGTCGCCGTACGTGGAGGGGTATATCAATAGTATCCACACCGAGCCCAACGCCTTTGTGAAAAAGGGGCAGCTGATCTATGAGATTGTGCCGCTTCCTTTCCAGCTGAGCATGGCTCAGCAACAGCACCAACTGGAGGCAGCGATTGCCCAGAAGGCAGGACTTGAGGATCAACTGCTCAAGGCACGTCAGGCCTTGAAGGATCAACAGGCCAGCCAGTGGATCATCAACCTCAACCAGCAGCGCTACGCATACCTACAAAAGCAACAGGTGGTGGCATTAGAGAAAGAACAGCAATTCGAAGCTGCCAAGCTTGAGGCGAGGGCAGAGGTGAAAAGTGCTGGCTTAGAGATCTCACGCCTGGGCAAGAGAATCAGAGAACAGGAGGCCACCATCAAGTCGCTGCGTGCAGCATTAGGAAATGCCAAGGTCAACCTGAGCTATACACGTTACTACGCACCAATGGACGCCTTTGTTAGCAACAACTTCAGCATCCGCGCCGGTCAATATGTGAAGCCGGGACAGGCGATGTTCAAGTTGGTTGACAACACCAAATGGTGGGTAGATGCAAATTACCTAGAATCACAGATTCATCGCATTCGCGATGGCATGCCAGCCGAGATCAAACTCGACATGTATCCTGGGGTTACGTTTAAAGGCGAAGTGATCAATATTAGTCAGGGCAGCGGTGCCTATTATTCGCTTCTGCCACCCCAGAACGCCACGGGCAACTGGGTCAAAGTGCCACAGCGTTTCCCTGTGCGTATCCGTTTGCAGCAGAACGGTCGTCATCCTCTCCGGGCCGGCGCAACTGCTTACGCCAGAGTCGACACTCTGGCGCGCTAGGGGATTAGTTAACAGACAATTGGATCGGCAAACTCACCACTTCACCAGGCTTGCTGGGCACTGGAATCAACTCACGCAGCAGCTGGGCGTAACTGAGATTTGCGAGGGTAATCGCTTCGGCCCGCTGCTCCATAGCGGTCGTGAGCGACGTGATCGTTTCGGCAAGATCGGTATAGTCGTCTAGGCCGAATTCGTAGCGGGCCCGCGAATCGCGATAGGCCTCACGCGACGCGCGGAATGAAGAATTGGCCGCGATGATCTGTTTAAGGGCGGCGCGATAGTCAAAGTATGCGCTCTCCAGTCTCTGCCGGATTGCATTGCGCTCACCTGCTTCACCCTGGAGGGTGCGCTCAGCAGCGGCCAGATTGGCTTCCACTGCACCAGCCGTGATGCCTGCATCAAACACGCGCCACTGGAGCAGCACACCTGCAGACCAATCACCGCTTTGGCTGTTGAGTCCAGGGATTAAGGCGGGTCCACCGCAACAGCCCTGCAAGTTGATCACCGGTGTTGTGGTCTGAGCCGCCCGATAACCGGCGCTGGCAAAGAGACCGATCCGCGGCAGCAGCTCGGCGGCTCGGCGATCAGCCTGGCGGAGCAGGGCGATGCGGGCAGCCTGAAGCGCTTGGAGCTGCGGGTTATCCGCAAAACCGCGCACGATGGTCTGCTCTAGGTCAAGGGGCCATGGGGGCTGCAGTTGAACCGCCTCCCTCGCCTCTAACGTCACTGAGAACGGCGTATTCACCAGGTTGCTAAGGCGGCGCTGGCCGCTAAGTCGCTGAGCCTGCGCCTGTTCCAGCCGGAAAAGGCTTTGCTGCAAACGCGCCTGGGCGCGTAGTAGATCAACCCTGGGTACCAGGGCAACTGTTTTCAAGGCCTGGACTTGATCCAAGATCACCTGGTTGTTATCAACCACGACCTGGCGGATGCGCAGCAGTTGATCGGCCAGTTGCAACCGGTAGTAGGCCTCGCTGACCGCGAACTGCAGTTGGCGCAGCCGATCGCCATAGCGCTGACGAGCCGCCTCGAGATCGGCCTTCACCTCCGCCAGGGCTGCACTCCGCTCGAAACTGAGCAGCTCGTAGTCGAAGCGCAACTGGGCGAAGCCAGATCCGATGTTGGTCTGATAGTTGCTTGAGCCACCAGTGGGCACATAGAAGGCTGAGTCAGCCGCATAAATGCCGGCGTTGCCGTTCCAGGCATAGTTTTGCCGCGCCTGCTGTTGATAGCCAACACCAAGATCAAGCCCAAAAACAGGGAAGTAGCGCCCGCGCACGGAACGCAGCCAGCCTTGCTGCTCCCTCACCCCGGCAATCTGTTGCTGCAGAACAGGGTCGTTTTGCACCGCCAGATCGATCGCTTGCTGCAGATCGACCCGCAGGCGACTCGTGATCGACACCTCAGAAGGCTGCACCGGCAGAGCTGCGGGGGCAGGGGATGGCAGAGCAGGAAGCTTCGTTGCCGCTGGAGCCGCTTTGGCCGGTGGCAAGACCTGATCCAGACGATCGAGATCCCTTTCGTAGGCCTCGAAGCTGCGCAACAAGGGCTTGAGAGCCGCTGGCAGCGATCCCGCATCGGCAGATGGGGAAGCCAGCAAAATCAGTAGGGAGGTACAGGCTCCGGCAAGGTGCCAACCAGGATCCCGCAAGGCACCCAAAGCCCTGGCTGAGTGCTTCATGTTGCGGGCCTCAACCCTCAAGCAACCACTGGGCCGCGTCGCAGGAGTGGTAGGTGAGGATCAAATCAGCCCCAGCCCGCTTAAAGCAGAGCAGGGTTTCAAGCACCACCGCCCGTTCATCAATCCAGCCCCTTTCGGCCGCCGCCTTGACCATCGAGTACTCGCCGCTGACGTTGTAGGCCGCAATCGGCAATTCACTTTCGGCCCGCAGCCGATAGATGATGTCGAGATAGGCCAGGCCAGGCTTGACCATCATGATGTCGGCCCCCTCGGTTTCATCTAGCTGGGCTTCGGTGATCGCTTCGCGGCCATTGGCCGGATCCATCTGATAAGTGCTCTTGTCCTTGGGAATCGGTTTACCGGCATCGGCCCGGGGCGCCGAATCCAGGGCTTCTCGAAACGGTCCGTAGTAAGCGGAGGCGTATTTGGCCGTGTAGCTAATGATCCCCACGTGCTCAAAACCCTCCTCGTCGAGGGCTTCGCGGATCGCCGCGACCCGGCCGTCCATCATGTCGCTCGGGCCAATTAGGTCGGCACCGGCGCGGGCCTGGGCCACGGCCTGCCGGCAGAGGATCGCCACGGTTTCATCGTTGAGCACCTCGCCCTCGGCACTGACGATGCCGTCGTGGCCATCGCAGGAATAGGGATCAAGGGCCACATCGGTCATGATCGCCATCTCGGGGCAGACCTCCTTCAAGCGCCGGATCGCCCTGGGGATCAGGCCACCTTCGTTGAAGCATTCGGCCCCATCTTCCGTTTTGAGACCGTCGGCCACCTTGGGGAAAAGCACCACACAGCGGATGCCAAGATCCCAGGCCCTGCCCACCTCCTGCACCAGCCCATCCAAGCTCCAGCGCTGACAGCCGGGCATGGCGCCGATGGGCTCGTTGGTGGCCCCCTCGTGCACGAACAGGGGGTAAATGAAATCAGCCGCTTTTAGTTGGTTCTCGCGGACCAACGCCCGCAGGGCCGGGGTGCGGCGCAAACGGCGGGGGCGGTAGGAGAGCTCCATATCGGCAATAAACGCAGGTGGATCCTAGGGAGGCAAGATCCCTGGGCCCACTAAAGGCGAGCTGCTTCCATCCAGCTGGAGCGCGGATCAATGCTGCGGGCAGTGCGCAGTTGCTCCAGCAGCAGTAGCTCTTGGGGGTTCAGCTGCTCCGGCAGCTTCAGCACCGGCGTGAGCAGCAGATCGCCACGGCCCCCCTTAATCGGCCAGCCCTTGCCCTTCAGTCGCAGGCTGCGGCCAAGGGCCAGGCCAGCGGGCACTTGCACCGCCGCTTCGCCATCGGGGGTTGCCACCCTCACTTCGCCGCCGAGGGCCACCTCATCGAGGCTGAGCGGCAGCTCGGCCCGCAGCTGGTCGCCATCGAGCTTCCAAACCGCATGCTCCTGGAGCTGCAGATTGAGATAGAGATCGCCGCGGCGGCCGGTGCCGGGCTGCAGGTTGCCCTTGGCCTTCAGCCGCAGGCGACTGCCATTTTTGACCCCAGCCGGGATACGCACCTGCACCCGTTCGTCGTTCACGGCCAGGGTGCGCTCACAGCCGCGGAAGGCATCGCCAAAGCTGAGGCTGATCGTGGCCTCCGCATCGAGATTCACCACGGCCTGACGGGCGCCGGGAAAGCCCGAACCAAATCCGCCAAAACCGGCTGAACCCCCGCCCATGCGGCCCAGCAGTTCATTGATGAAGTCATCGAAATTGCCGTAGCGCCCGAAGTCTCCATCGAAACCACCTGCCCCACCAGCGCCGGCCTGGCTCCAGTACTGGCCGAATTGCTCATAGCGCTGGCGCTTTTCAGGGTCAGAGAGCACCTCATAGGCCTCGCTCACCTCCTTGAACTTTGCTTCCGCCCCCTTATCGCCTGGGTTTACATCAGGGTGGTACTGACGGGCGAGCTTGCGAAAGGCCTTCTTGATTGAGTCGGTGTCGGCCCCCCGCTCAACTCCGAGCACCTTGAAGTAATCGCGGTAGCCGCTGGTGCTCATCGACTCCCTTGGCCCGCCATTGATTCAGTTTCTCAGTTTTAGCGGTCCAATGGCAGCCTGGCGAAAGGGCGGAAGGCCGAACGAATTGGCCTAACTTCAAGGCCGTTGACAAGGCCCCTTGATGGCTCCCCTGCTACCCAAAGGCCTCCCAAGCGCCGCATTTGCCATCGGATTAGCCCTAGCGATGGGGCTTGTTTCGGCGAGTCCGGCCCCGGCTGCGGCACAAGCTCCCGCCGGCCATGGCGCCATCTCCAGCAAAGACTTCCCCCCCTCCACGGCTGCACAAAAAAGCCTGAGCGAGCAACTCAAAGCCAAAGGAGCTCTGTTCTATGGAGCCTGGTGGTGCCCCGCCTGCCACCAGCAAAAGGAGCTGTTTGGCAAGGAGGCGGCGGCAGGGCTTCCCTACGTGGAATGCGACAAGACAGCTGAAGGCCGCAAGGCCTGCAGCGCAGCCGAGATAACCGCCTACCCCACCTGGATCCTGAAGGGCAAGCCAAATCTGGTGGGGGTTCAGAGCCTTGAGGAGCTCAAGGCCTGGCTGGAAACCCCCTAGCTCTGGCTATTTGGCCGCAGCAGGCTGGCTGGCTGGCTGGGGTGTGGCCTGGGGCGCCAGCTGGGCCTTGGCCTGCTGGGAGCAGGTCACCTTGGACTGGTCGATGCTGACCCCCTGGTTGTACTGCTTAACCACGCAACTGCAGGTGGAATCCACCAGCCCAGCGGGGGGGGTGATTCCCTTGGCGGCCAAATCGGCCTTCATGGCGCTTTGGCACTTGCTGTTGATGATGTTGTCGATCATTCCGGCCCTGGCATGGGGCACCGAAGCCGAGGCAGCACCGACCAAAAGGGCTGCAGCAAGGGCGGAGAGGCGGTTCATGAAAGAAATGCAGATCGCTGGCAAAGGCTGGCAGGGCCCTTCCAGGCCCCATGGGTCATTTGGGTGATAAGGCTGACCTCACCCCATCTCCCTAACTAGGGTCAGGCAGCCACAGGGGCGGTCTGACGGGAGAAACGAACGATGTTGTTCGCTGTTACGTGTTTGCTCTTACCGAGCAGGCTTCAGTCACCCTCCTTATACCCCGTCGAAACCATTGCAGCCCCAGCAAATCCCGCCAAATTGGCGGGCTAAACCGGAAAAAAATGGAGCTGAGCGGAATCGAACCGCTGTCCGAAGCACTGGTGTGAGCCACCTAGTCCGGCCGAAACCGGACCTTGTCATTGTGGCAGCAGCGGGCCACAAGGCCAAAAGCCGCAGGGAGTGGGCATGACCGAACCAATCACGGGGATTGCGGTGGTGCCACCGGGCCTCGAGGCACCGGCAGCAGCTGAGCTCACGGCCTTGGGCTGCTGCGCCGTGGCACCCCTGCGCCGAGCCGTGCGCTTCCAAAGCGATCTGGCCGGTTTTTACCGGCTGCACCTGCAGGCCCGCCTGCCCTTCCGCCTGTTGAGGGAGCTGGCCCAATTCCCCTGCTACGGCCGCAACGAGCTCTACGACGGTGTGCAAAGCAGCGTCGATTGGGCCCAATGGCTGCCGCCAGGCCTGAGTTTTCGGGTTGATGCCAGCGGCACTGGCCCGGGCCTCAACCACAGCCACTACAGCGCCCTGCAGGTCAAAAATGCCCTGGTGGATCTGCAGCGACAGCAGTGGGGACAGCGCTCTTCGGTGGATCTGGACAATCCAGATCTGGCCATCCATCTCCATCTGGGCCAGGGCCGTGATGGGGGCAATGAAAGGGGCAGCATGGCCACCTTGAGCATCGATGGCAGTGGCGGCAGCCTGCACCGCCGGGGCTACCGGGCCGCCATGGGCCTGGCCCCCCTCAAGGAAAACCTGGCCGCTGGCCTAATCGCCCTGACGGGCTGGGATGGGCGGGTGCCCCTGGCCGATCCACTCTGTGGATCCGGCACCCTCCTAATTGAGGCTGCCTGCATGGCCCTGGGCCGGGCCCCTGGCCTGGGGCGCCATTTTGGTTTTGAGCGCTGGCCCGATTTCGATTTGAAGCTTTGGCAACAGGAGCGTGAAAGCGCCCAAGCCCTGCGCCGCGACCGGCCACAAAACGATGGGGGCTCCCCGACAGCCGAGCCCCTGGCACCCTTGGTCGGCATGGAGCACGATCCCGCTGTACTCGCCCAGGCCAAAACCAATGCCGAGGCCGCCGGGGTGTCTCCCTGGCTGGATCTACGCCTTGGCGATTGCCGGGATTTCGCTCCTCCAGCCCGGCCGGGGATTTTGGTCTGCAATCCCCCCTATGGCGAACGCATCGGCGAGCGGGAAGCCCTTTGGCCCCTCTACTCAGATTTGGGCCAGATGCTCAAGGAGCGCTGCGGGGGCTGGAGCATGTGGTTGCTGAGCGGCAACCCAGAGCTGACGGGCGCCCTGAAGATGAAGGCCAGTCGGCGGATCCCCGTGAGCAACGGCGGCATCGACTGTCGCTGGCTGCACTACGAAATTCGCTGAGCACCGCTCAGGCTCAGCGGCATTCCAACTCAGCGACCCAGCAGAGCCTTGGTGGTTTTGCTGATGCCTGCAGTGGTTTCAGGCAGATAGGGGCCCCGGGTAAGCCAGCCGCCAATCCGCAGGGAAAAACCAGCCACAACCAGGTTTATGGCAGAAAGCACCAGGGCCGCCTGGATCCAACTCCAGGCCAAAGAGCCGTGGAACCAGATCAACAAAGCCACTTCCGCCGCGATCAGGGAGAGCAGCAGCAGGGTCAAACCACCGCTAATCAACAGGGCACCGCTGATCAGCCGCCGCTTCTCCCGATCAACCTCCTGCAGGGCAATGCGCACATGCAGGTCCATCACCGAGGTGACCAGGGCGCCCATGCGTCCAGCCGCCACCTTGGCCGCACCAGGGCGGCGTGGGGCTTGGGCGCTGGCCGGTGGGCTTTCGATCCCATCACTCATGACGAACGGCGACCAGAGGCCAACAGCAGACCCAATAACACCCCAACCCCGGCGGCAATGCCAATCGCCATCAGGGGCTTGGCCCGCACGGGCCGTTCAATGCGGGGCCGCAGGGTGGCATTGAGCTCATCGAGCAGGCTCTCGAGCTGGGATTCCAGGGGTTCGAGGCTTTGGGCCAAACGGCTGGTTTGGGCACCGGCCACCTCCAACAGCTCGTGGAGCTGGTCCTTGACCACCTCAGCGGTGCGGCCGGTTTGGTTGGCGATCACCTCCACTACCTCATCAAAACTGCCCCGGGTTGCCTCGAGGGTGTGGCGGGCCACCTCGGGCCATTCGCGCTGGATGGTGGGAAGAAGGCTTTCAAAGCGCTCCCTGAAGCCATCAACGGCGCTGCGCGGCGGTGCATCGGTCATGGGGATGTCGGGGGTCATGGCGGCGACAACTGCCTCTTATGGCATCAGGCTAAGAAAGGGGTTGAGCTTTCGAAAGCCTCCGCTACATTTCTGCTGCTCGGCGCACGGGCCTGTTGGTTCACATCAATCGGGTCGAGCTAACCCACTTCAAGTCTTTTGGCGGATCGATGTCGATCCCGCTCGAAGAAGGCTTCACGGTGGTAACTGGCCCCAATGGATCAGGAAAAAGCAATATTCTCGACGCGGTTCTGTTCTGCCTGGGCCTCGCTACGAGCCGCGGCATGCGCGCCGATCGCCTGCCTGACCTGGTCAATAGCGCCGTGTTGCGGGCCGGCAAGGCCGCCGAAACCGCCGTCACGGTGCACTTCGACCTCGGCGACTGGCAACCCGATGAGGCAGAGAGCGGCCTCGACGTGCCCGAGGAGGGCCCCTGGATCAAACCGGGCCAAAAAACCTGGAGCGTGAGCCGGCGGCTGCGGGTGGCCCCTGGCGGCACCTACAGCAGCAATTTCAACGCCGATGGGGTGGCCTGCAACCTCCAACAGCTACAGACCCAACTGCGGCGCCTGCGGGTCGATCCCGAGGGCAGCAACGTGGTGATGCAGGGGGATGTCACCCGCATCGTCTCGATGAGCGCCAAGGATCGAAGGGGCATCATCGATGAATTGGCTGGGGTGGCCCTATTCGACAGCCGCATCGAACAGAGCCGCGGCAAGCTCGATGAGGTCCTGGAACGGCAAGAGCGTTGCAGCATCGTCCAGCAGGAGCTGCTGGTTAACCGCCAAAAACTCGAGCGAGATTGCGCCAAGGCCCGCACCTACCAGGACCTGCGCCAACGCTTCCAAACCGGCCGCCTGCAGGAGCAGGTGTTGGGCTTTGAAACCGCCCAGCAGCAACTTCGGGAGCTCACCAGCCGCCAAAAGGCCCTGGGCCAGCAACAGCTCAGCGACCGTGAGGCGATCGCCAAGGCCGAAGCGGAAATCAAAACAGGGGCAGCCCAGCTCGAGCAGCTGCAAAACGAGGTCAAGGCCCTGGGAGAAGACCAACTGCTTGCGGTCCAAGCCGAGCTGGCCGGCCTGGAGGCCAGCGGCCGGGAATTGGCGCGGCAGGCTGAAAAACACCAGCTCGATGCCGAGGCCCTGCAACGTCAACGCCACGACCTGGAGCGCAATAAGGGTGATCTGCTCCAACAGCAACAGCAGCTCCAATCCAGCTCCGATCAACGCCAACTCGAGGACGCCGAGGCCGCCTGTCGCTCCGCCGAGGCCGCCGTGGAGCTCTCCCGCCGCCGCCTGGGTGAGGTGGCGGGCCGTTCCGGTAGCTGGCTGGAGGAGCAGAAGCAACGCAGCCAGCTCCGCCAAGAGCTAAGCGAGCAGGTGGGGCCGCTGGAGGCAGAGCGCCAGCAACTGAGCGAAAGGCTTCGCCAAAACCAAGAGCGCATTGGCGAATTGGGGGCCGAGGCCCAGGAAGCCCAGACCTCCAACAGCGAGGCGCAACAGCAACTACACGCAGCCGATGGCGAATGGCAGCAGTTGCTGAACAGCCTGCAAATGCAACAGCGCAAGGTGCAGGAGCTGGCGGAAGCCCTGGCCCTGCAACAGCGCACCCGGGCCCGGTTGGAGCAGGAACAGACCAACCTCGAGCGCGACATTGCCAGGCTCGACAGCCGGCGCGAAACCCTCTCAGAGAGCCGCGGCACGGGTGCCCTACGGGTGCTTTTGGAAGCTGGCCTCGAGGGCATCCATGGCCCAGTGGCCCAACTTGGCGAAGTGGATGAGGCCAGCCGCCTTGCCCTGGAGGTGGCTGCCGGCGGACGACTGGGCCAGGTGGTGGTCGATGACGACCGGATCGCTGCCAAGGCCATTGAGCTGCTCAAAAATCGCCGGGCGGGGCGTCTCACCTTCCTGCCGCTCAACAAAATCCGCGGCGGTGGTGCCAATGGCAATCCAAACGGCGGCAGCGCGGCCCTCCAGCGCAGCTCCGGCCCGGGAGGTGGCGCGGGAGGTGGCCTGGTGGGCAGGGCCGTCGATCTGGTTCGCCATGAACCGGTGTATGCCGAGGTGTTCCGCTACGTCTTTGGCGACACCCTGGTCTTCGACAACCTGGCCAATGCCCGCCGGGAGCTGGGCCGCTGCCGGGCCGTGACCCTCGATGGTGAATTGCTGGAAAAGAGTGGCGCCATGACCGGCGGCAGCCTCCAGCAACGGGGCGGCCAACTCAGCTTTGGCAGCAGCCAGGAGGGTGATGAGGCCGAGCCCCTGCGACGGCGCTTGCTGGAGCTGGGTGAAAGCCTGCTGGCCTGCCGGCGCAGGGAGTCGGAACTGGGCCGAGAACTGGAAAACGTGAGGCCCCAGCTACTCCAGCAGCAGCAGCGCCAGGCAGCCCTGGAGGCCGAGCGCAGCGCCGCCCAACGGAACCTCGCCCCCCAGCTGCAACGGCTAGAGCAACGCAACAGCCGACTCTCCCTGCTCCAGGAAAACCTCAAGGCCGATCTACAGCGCCAGCAGGAACTGGAGGCAGCCCTGCAGCCTTTGCAGGAGCGCCTGGCAGCCCTGGTGCAGGCGGAAGCGGGGGCCCAGGCCTCCGGCGATTCAGCCCGCTGGCAGGGTCTGCAGGCGGAGCTGGAGGCGGCCGATACCGCCCTGGCAGCAGCCCGCCGCCAGCGCGACGACCTGCTGGCTGCCCGCCGGGAGCGGGCCCTCGCGGCTGAACGCCTCAGCAACCAGCTCGAGGCCCTGGGAGCCGATGAGCAAAGGCTGGTGGGAGCGGTCAATGCCCTAGTGCAGGAGCGGGGCCAATGGAAGCAACAACACCAAAGCGACCAGGAGCGCCGGGGCGCCCTGGAGAGCCAGCAAAGCGAATTGCAAACCCGTTTTGGCGAAAGTCGCCGCGCCCGCGATGCCGCCGAAGCCCAGCTGGGCGCCCGCCGCCAGGCCCTCCAGCAACAGCAGTGGGAGCTGCAACGACTGGGCGAGGAACTGGAGGCCCTGGCCGAGCAAAAGCGGGGAGACCAGCTGCGCCTCGCGCAATTGGAGCGGGAGCTGCCCGATCCCCTGCCCGAGATCCCCGAGGAGGTGCGTGAAAACGGCCTCGAAAGTCTGCAAAACGAACTGCGCAGCCTCCAGGCCCGGATGGAAGCCCTGGAGCCCGTCAACATGCTGGCCCTTGAAGAACTGGAGCAACTGGAAATCCGACTGGCCGATCTCGATGAACGGATGGAGGTCCTGAGCAAGGAGCGCGAGGAGTTGCTGCTGCGCATCGAAACCGTGGCGACCCTGCGCCAGGAGGCCTTCATGGAGGCCTTTACCGCGGTTGATGGCCATTTCCGCGAAATCTTTGAAGGCCTGTCCGATGGGGAAGGCCACCTGCAGCTGGAAAACCCAGAGGCGCCATTGGAGGGCGGCCTCACCCTGGTGGCCCATCCCAAGGGCAAGGCCGTACGCCGCCTAAACGCCATGAGTGGCGGCGAGAAATCGCTCACGGCCTTGAGCTTCCTGTTTTCCCTGCAGCGCTTCCGCCCCTCACCCTTTTATGCCCTCGATGAGGTCGACAGCTTCCTCGATGGCGTCAACGTGGAGAGACTTGCCGCCCTGATCGCCAGCCAAGCCCACCAGGCCCAATTCATGGTGGTCAGCCACCGCCGGCCAATGATTGCCGCGGCCACCCGCACGATCGGAGTCACCCAGGCCCGCGGCGCCCACACCCAGGTGGTGGGATTACCGCCTGCTGCCTGAACTGGCGGGTTAGGCCACAATGAATCGATTGGGCCGTCGGCACGAGCCTTTCTTTGAACTCTTCCTTCCCCCCCTCTGCTGATCCCAGCGCCAACGCGGCCCCCAGCGACCGGCTATGGCTGCGCTCGGAACTAATGGGCACCCAGGTAATCACCCGCGACACCGGCCGGCGCCTGGGCGTAGTTGGCGAAGTGGTGGTGGATATCGACCGCCGTGAAGTGGTGGCCCTAGGCCTGCGGGACAACCCACTCACCCGCTTTTTGCCAGGCCTACCCCGCTGGATGCCCCTGGAGCGCATTCGCCAGGTGGGCGACGTGATTCTGGTGGATTCGGCGGATTCGCTGGCCGAGGGCTTCAACCCCGATCGCTACAGCAAGGTGATCAATAGCCAGGTGGTCTCGGAAGCCGGAGAGCAGCTCGGGCGGGTGCTCGGCTTCAGCTTCGACATCGAAACCGGCGAACTGGCCACCCTGGTGCTTGGCGCCGTGGGAGTACCCCTGCTCGGCGAGGGGGTCCTCAGCACCTGGGAGCTCACGGTTGAGGAGATCGTCAGCAGTGGCCCCGATCGAATCATCGTTTATGAGGGCGCGGAGGAAAAACTGAAGCAGCTCGGCACTGGCCTGCTGGAAAAACTGGGCATCGGCGGACCCAGCTGGGAGCAGGAAGAACGGGACCGCTACCGCACTGGCATGGTGCCGGTGGAGAACCAATTGGCTGCTGGCCAACCAAGCGTCCAGGAGCAACGCCGCATCCAGCCGGCCACCAATCGGGCCTTTGAACGGGAAGAGGAACTCGACTACGTGGAGCTCGAAGAGCGCCAGCAACGGGAACCCCTCCGCCAACGCCGCTATCTCGACGAGGAGCCCCAGGAGCGCTATCCCCGCAACCCCAGGCGTGAGCCCCTGGATGTGGAAGCCGAAGACCTGGCCGATCCCTGGTAACCAGAATTGGGCTGGCCAGGATTGGGCTGGTGAGAGGCCTAGGCCGGGTCTTTTTTGAACTCCAAGGAGGCTGAGTTGACGCAGTAGCGCTGACCGGTTGGGGCAGGTCCGTCGTTGAACACATGGCCCAAGTGGGCGTCGCAGGTGGTGCAACGAATTTCCGTGCGCACCATGCCATGGCTGGCATCGGTGAGGGTGGTGATCGCGCCGGAATTCACCCCATCCCAAAAGCTGGGCCAACCGGTGCCCGAATCGAACTTGGTAGCCGAGCTGAACAGGGGCGTATCGCAGCAAATGCAGTGATACACGCCGGTGTCTTTGTTATTCCAGTAGGCACCGCTAAAGGCCCGCTCCGTGCCGCCCTGGCGGGCCACGCGAAATTGCTCCGCTGTCAGCCGCTCGCGCCAGGCCTCCTCAGCCTGGCCCCGGGGTAGGCCGCTTTCAATGCCGCAGGCTGAAGAATCGTTGGGGGAATCGCCCATGGCGGAAGTCAACTGGCTTGTAAGTGGCAATAACCCTAGGAAGTAATGCCTCCTTCGGGAGTGGGCAAGAGCGCTTGCACCATCTCCGCCAGGCTGGCCACGGCCCCGGGATTGCCCCTCAGGCTGCGCAGGTCATCGCGCATGCCCGCCAGCCTTCCTGGGCTGGCGAGCCAATCGGCTGCTTCGGCGGCGATCTCCTCCGGGGTAATCGGCCCGACCCGCTCAGGCACCACCAGCCGAGCGGCCGCAATATTTGGCGAACTCAAAAAGCCCCGGTGCCGCAGCCTCCAGGCCGTGAGCAGCACGCCAAAAAGCCCACGCAACAACGGCAGCCTCCCCAGCACCCCCGCCAGGCCATCCCAGGCCTGCATCACATGCAAATGCTGGGTGGGCAGCAGCACCAACATCGGCAGACCAAGGGCCGCCAACTCCGCCGTGTTGGCCCCCACGGTGGTTAGGGCCAAGGAGCACTGGCTCAGGGGTCCATGGCAGGGATTTTCAAGCAACAGCTGAATGCGGGTGCCAGCGGGTGTGAGCAATTGATCCCCCTCTAGTCGGGGCGCCCCAGAGGCGTACTGCCTGGCAATTGGGTTCGTATGGCCGGCGTAATGGATAAGTTCCGCCACGTTGGTGGTGGGAGCCAAGGGCAGCAAAAAGCGGCAACCGGGCCGTAGGGCGGCCAATCGATCGGCCGTTTCGAGCAAAAAGGGCATGCCCACCCTCAACTTGGCCCGCTTGGAGCCTGGAAAAAGAGCAACCCATTCCCCCGGCGGCAGTGGGGCATCGCTGCGGACCGCTTCGGAAAGATCGGCCATCAAATCGCCCACTACCCTGCAGCGGGAACGCCAGCGTAGGGGCAACTGGCCAGCAGCTCGAGCCCCCATCGCCGCGATCCTGTCGTTCCATTGGGGCCAGCGGGCCACCCATTCGGCATAGGTGATGTGGCGGTAACCCAGCCGGGCCGAGAGCAGCACGGTCCAGAACTGATCACCCCCTAAAAACACCACCACCCCCTGGGCTGGCCAGGGGCCATAGCGGCCGGGCCGCAGCAACAAGGACCAAAACCGCCGGGCCGGAATGATGCGCTCAAACAACTGCCAGCCCGCAGCCGCTTGATGCTCCCGGCCGGTGCCGTTGGGGCAGGGCACCAGCACCAAAGACATGCCCACGGCCGCCCCTGGCTGCTGGGGTCGCAGGGCCATCAGTCGATGGAGCCGCTGGGCAATGGGCCTTACCCAGGTGCTGAGCTCACCGGGGCCATTGCTAACAAGCACAATGGCCGACTCCCCAACCTGGGGCCGCACTGCAGTGGTTGGGGGAGGCTCGCCTGTACCCAAGGCCTCAGGGCGGGGAAATAAAAAATGCGGATGACGAGACTTGAACTCGTAAGGCCGAAGCCACACGCCCCTCAAACGTGCGTGTCTACCAATTCCACCACATCCGCTTGTGATACGGACAGCCCATGGGCTTTCCGAGTGAGCAATATACCCATCGACTTGCGCCGGCCCCCTGGCTCGCCCGGACCGCCGTATGAGCACTGATACAGTCCGAACTGGCCCACATCAGCTGAGACGCCGCGGATGTCCATCGGCAAGTTGCTGATCGCCAACCGTGGCGAAATTGCCCTCAGAATCCTGCGTACCTGCCGGGAGCTGGGCATCCCCACCGTGGCCGTTTACAGCACGGTGGACAAGAACGCCCTGCACGTCCAATTGGCCGACGAATCGGTCTGCGTGGGCGAAGCCCCCAGTAGCAAGAGCTACCTCAATATTCCCAATATCCTGGCCGCAGCCACCTCCCGGGGCGCCGACGCCATTCACCCCGGCTACGGCTTTCTGGCTGAAAACGATCGTTTTGCCGAAATCTGCGCCGACCACGGCATCACCTTTGTGGGGCCTTCCCCCGAGGCGATTCGCTCGATGGGGGATAAGTCGACCGCCAAGGCCACGATGCAAAAGGTGGGGGTGCCCACCATCCCAGGCAGCAAGGGACTGCTGGAAACACCTCGAGACGCCGCCGCCCTAGCCGAAACCATGGGCTACCCGGTGATGATCAAGGCCACCGCCGGTGGGGGTGGTCGAGGCATGCGCCTGGTGCCTTCCGCCGACGAGCTCGACAACCTATTTAAGGCTGCCCAGGGAGAGGCCGAGGCTGCCTTTGGCAACCCGGGTCTCTACATGGAGAAATTCATCGACCGGCCAAGGCACGTGGAAGTGCAGGTGTTGGCCGATCGCCACGGCAACGTGATTCACCTGGGCGAACGGGACTGCTCGATCCAGCGGCGCCACCAGAAACTGCTGGAAGAGGCCCCGAGCGTGGCGATTAACGCCGATCTACGCCGCCAAATGGGCGATGCCGCCGTGGCCGCAGCCCGCACCATTGGCTACGAAGGCGCCGGCACGGTTGAGTTCCTGGTGGATCGGGGCGGCAACTTCTATTTCATGGAGATGAACACCCGCATACAGGTGGAACATCCAGTCACGGAGATGGTTACGGGGATCGACCTAATCGCCGAGCAGCTGCGAATTGCCGGCGGTGAGCCAATTTCAGTGAAGCAGGAGGAGATAAAGCTCCGGGGCCACGCCATTGAGTGCCGGATCAACGCCGAAGATTCCCGCCAAAACTTCCGGCCCGCCCCTGGCAAGATCACCGGCTGGTTACCGCCTGGGGGCCCGGGTGTGCGGGTGGATAGCCACGTCTATACAGGCTATGAAATCCCCCCCTTCTACGACTCCTTGATCGGCAAGATCATCGTTTGGGGCACCGACCGCCAGCACGCCCTGAAGCGCATGCGCCGGGCCCTTTCGGAATGCGCCATAACCGGCATTCCCACCACAATTGAATTCCACCTGAAGTTGCTAGATCGCCCGGAATTTCAAAACGGCGACCTTCACACCAAGTTCGTGGAGCAGGAAATGCTCCCGCCCCCCAAAAAGTAACTAGCCAACCAGGGAACTCCGCAGCATCAGCTGGGTAAGCAGACCCTGCTGGCCCACGGCCAATTCCCTAACCAAACTGATCAGTCCCAACCAGACCACCGGAGTCACATCGACCCCACCAATCGGTTGAATTAGGCGCCGGGTCAGGCGTAACAGGGGTTCGGTCGGCCCACCGATCAAACGCATCAGCCCCTTGCTGAGGTCCACCTGGGGGTACCAGGTGAACACGATCCGAAATAAAAACAACAGGCTCCAGGCCGAAAGCAGCAATACCAGGCCCCCATGGATCCAGGCCAGGGTGGAGTTGGGCAGGTGAAATCCAGCCAAGGCCGTCACAAAGCTCTAAGCAGCTGAGCCTTCAGCGTAGGAAGTCGCCATCGATGCCTAGGATTCCGCGACGCTTATTGCCCAAAGCCGGCTGCCCATGACCCCATCCCTTGCCAACTTCCTGAGCAGCCTCGTGTGGGGCGCGGTGATCGTGGTGGTGCCCATCACCATTGCCCTTGTGTTGATCAGCCAAAACGATCGCCTCGATCGCAAACTCTGAGCTTGGCAGTCTTGGCTGGATCCCTAGAGTGTGCTGATAAAGAGGGCTCCTACCTAGGGCGCCACAACGGGTGACTCACCGTGGTTAATGCCAGCCTCAATTGGGCCAGCATCGTGGGCATTGTGCTTGCGGTGGGCGGGGCCCTGCTCTATTTCATGCGCAGCTTTAAGCCTGCGCTTGCCCGCGATTACGACGTCTTCTTTGCCGCCGTTGGTTTGCTCTGCGGGGGCATTTTGTTTTTCCAGGGCTGGCGGCTCGATCCGATCCTGCAGTTCGGCCAATTTCTGCTGGCTGGCACGACCGTCTTCTTTGCCTACGAGAGCGTGAGGCTGCGCGGTGTGACCACCGAACAGGCGCGCCGCTCCTCCTATTTCGATGACGAAGAGCCGATCCCCGCGGGGCCTAACCGCCCCCGCATGGGTGGCCGCAGCTGGGGAGAGAGCGAATACGAGCGCCTCGACGAACCCCAACCCCTGCGCCGCAGAATCCCATCCAGGGAAGAGGAAGAAGGGGGAGAGGAAGACTTTTATCGCCCCCGCCGCCCTAGCCGGGCCGCAATCCCCGAGCGGGCAGCCAGCCGCCGCCCCTCTGAACCAGAAGATTGGAGCACCAGCGAGCCCCCCAGCGACCGCAGCCGATACCGGGCCGGTGCCGGCAATGGCCCGGCCACCCCTGATTTTGGCGCCCGCAGGCGAGATCGCCAGGAGGGAATGGAAACCCGCCGGGGCAGTCGGCCCAGCCCCAGCGCAGTAGGCCCTGGCAGCACCGGGCCTAGCAGCAGTGGCTCAAGCCGCCCCGGAGCCATGCCCCAGGGCACCCCGGTTCGGGGCGGACGCCCCAGCTCGCCTGCGGCCGGTGACATCAGCGATGCAGATTTCAGCCCAATTCGCTCCTCCAGGGCACCCCAGGGCGCACCGCCAGCGGGCACCCCTGCAGCCCCCAGTGCAGGTCCTAGCCCTGGCACTGCACCAGAAAGTAGGCCTAGGGACAACAGCTCCCGTTTCGACGACTGAAAGCTGATTACCCACGTCTGAAGACTTGGCCTTTCTGCCCGGACAGGCCAATCGCCCGCTCCCTGGCCCTAGCCCTGGCAACTGCCACGGCAGTGGTTACTGCCCTTGGGCTCTCTGGCTGCGATGGCAGTGGCTGGTTCAGTCGGCGCAGTGCGGGGCCATCGGGGCTACTGGGGGCAGAAAACCGCCAAGAGCCGGCCCTTAGTGGCAATGGGCGCTTCCTGGCTTCCGTTGTTGAGCAGGGGGGCAAACAAAGGGTGCTGCTGCAGGAACAACCCGGCGGGCGAATAATTCCCCTAAGGCACCTGCGCGGCCATGAACCGCAAAGCTCCCCATCCTTGAGCTGGAATGGCCGCTACATAGCCGCCGTGGTGCAACAGGGCCAAGAGCGGGTTGCCCTGATTGAAGATCGAGCCACGGGCAACATGGTGCGAATTCCTGTGCCAGCTGGGAGCCAACCCCTCAAGATCAGCCTGGCGGCCGACGGCCGTCGCCTGGCCCTGGGGGTGATGCAAGCCGGCCAAATGCGCGTGCAGGTATTGGACCTGGCCGGCCAACTGGAGGCTGATCTCCCGGGCGGCCTGGCAGTTGAAACCAATTCAGGGGCCCAGGCTGGCGCTGGAGCCCCACCATGAGTGCTCCAGCTGCCAGGGCAAAACCAATGCAGGTGTTGGGCTGGGGCTGCGGCCTGGCCCTACTGGCTGGGGCCCTGGGCGGCTGCATGGGGCCGATGCCCACCCCCATGGCCGCCCTGAACAGCCAATTGGAAATGGCTGGCAGCAATCGGGATCCGAGCCTCTCGGGCCGCTGGTTGGCCCTGATCAATGGCCGGGGCGGCAGGGAGCAGGTGGTGCTTGTGGATATGGGCCGCCAAACTCCCGTGCCAGTGATTGGCCTCAATCGGGGCGATGCCCAGCCCCTCAGCGTCAGTGTCGACAGCAGCGGCGAAAGGCTTGCCCTGGTGCGCCAGCTGGAGGGACGCACCGAGCTGGTGCTCTACCGCCGCTCCCTGATGAGCCTGGAGCCGATTGGAATGCAACCACCCGGGGTACCCAGGGGGGTCTCCCTAAGGGCCGATGGGCGCGAACTGGCCGTGGAAGTCAGCAGAAATGGCACCTGGCAAATAGATCTGATCAGCCTGCCCTAGGGCACCAGACCAGCCCAATGCAGGAAGGTGTCGCCACTGATCAGCTCGATCACCACCACGGCCACAAAACCCACCATTGCAAAACGGCCATTCACCCGCTCGGCGTAGCCACTCCAGCCAAAGGCCGGCACATCGCCGGTGGTGGCACTGGTGGCAGGAGTTGTGCTGGCGGCAGGAGTGGCCTGCTGGGGTGATTCGTCAGTCATCGGATCAGGCATTGGTGCCAACGTCATAGCCGGCCGCAGGTAGCAGCCGCCAATTGCCGCTTCCATCGAGCTCCAGCACGGTGTCGTGGAAGGCGGTGAGGGTGGGGCGGTGACCAACGCTCACAAAAGCCATCTCCCGCTCAGCCAGCAGGGAATAAAGGTGACGCTCGGTTGCCACATCCAGGGCGCTGGTGGCCTCATCGAGTACCACAAAACGGGGTGAATTCAGCAGCAGGCGCGCAAAGGCCAAACGCTGCTGCTCGCCCAGGGAAAGCAGGCGAGGCCAATCCTGAATAATGTCTAGATCTGGATAGCGACCAACCAACTCGGGCAGCCGCACCTGCTCGAGCACATGGCGCAACTGGTCATCGCTAAAGCGGTCGCTCTGCAGGGGATAGCAGAGCTGCTCGCGCAGACTGCCCAGGATCATGTAGGGCTTTTGGGGAATAAACAGCAGCTCCCCAGACTCTGGCCGCTGCACCGAGCCCGCTGCAGGGGGCCACAGGCCACTGACCATGCGCAGGAAGGAGGTCTTGCCACAGCCGGATGGGCCCACAACGAGCAAACGCTGATGGCGATCCACCTCAACACTGAGGTCGCTGATCAAGGTTCGATTGGTGCGGGGCGGCACCAAATCGACATGGCTCACCAAGATCGTGCCGTCGTCGCGACCGCGACTGGTGGCGGCGAGTTGGTCCGCGAGGGCTACAGCCTCCGTGCTGATCGAGTCCACCTTGCTCTGAAAGCCTTCGAGCCGGCTAATCGAAGCCGAGAAGGCCGCCAGTCGATCAATATTGTTTACAATGTAGCTTACCGAAGACAATACCTGGAAAAAGGCTAGGCTCGCCTGAGCTATAACTCCAAAATCAATCTCTTTTGCCAAGTAGATCGGGGCAATAACTAGCCAGGGAAGGAAGCGTGAAAAATAATCATAAGACCGCTGTATTACACTAATTAGCGCTTCCCATATAATCAATTTGTCGTAGTTACGAATCGCTCCCGACAATCTTCGGCCAGCTTCTTGGCCCTCTTGACGCTCCCCACCGTAAAAAGCGATCGATTCGGCATTGTCACGGATGTGCACCAAGCCATAACGAAAATCAGCGTCCAACTTGAGCTGTAGATAATTGAAAGCAACCAACTTGCGGCCCGCAAATACAACAGCCGCAGTGCCGACAACCGAATACGCAATAAGCAAGAGAGAGAGAGAAGAGCTAATATTCCAAAGAACCAGGATGAAACTAAAAAATGTAAGCAATGAATATACAAGCTCTACGGAAACCTCTACACTGGTTCGAGTGAACTCCTTGGAATCATCAGCAATACGCTGATCCGGATTATCAATATCCTCGCAAGTCTCATCATTGGGATTTAAAACATAGTAGGCCCTATTGGCAAGATAGCGTGTCAGCAATCTCCCGCTCAGCCATTCCCGCCAGAGCAATCCGAGCTTTTTGCTCAAATAACTCATAACTGCACGGACGGGAAGTGCCAAAACCAGGCAAAAAGCGTAGATCGCGACGGTCTTCCAGAAACCGTCGCGGTCATATGCCACCAACGTGTTGTCGACATTCCGCACCACAAAACTGATGCCGACATTTATTCCATTAATGACAAGGATCAATAGAGCGATGGCACCCATTAGTGCCCAAGGGATCCAGCGTCCCTGACGCAGACGACTGCGGAAGCTGACGAAGCAGGCCATGCCAGCGGCCATCAGCACCACCACGACGATGCCGATAGGCCCCTGCCAGACCGCGGCCACCTGCTGGGCCACCCCCGGCATAAAGCGATCTCGCAGCTCGGGGACAACAGCCCCGGCCAGGACCACCACACCAGTCAGCAGCAGCAGAGTGCCCCCAACAACCACTGCCAGCAAAGCCAGAATAAGCAGCACAAATTGCCAGCCGCCTTTGGAGGCCCCTTCCTCGAGAGGCAGGAAGTAGGGCTGCGCCAGTCGCTGCAGCTTGCCAATCTGGATCCGAAATGCCGTGAATGGATTCATAGACTGTCCTAGAGAAGCTCATTGTCGCGGGTCCGCGCTCAGCCCGGGGGCCAGGCCAGCGGACGACCACCAATCACATGCAGATGCAGGTGAAATACGGTTTGGCCAGCCTCCGCACCGGTGTTAATCACGGTGCGCCAACTGCCCAGGCCCTCCTGCTGGGCCACCTTGGCCGCCACTAAAAGCAAATGGCCGAGCAGGGCCTGGTGCTGCCCATCTGCCTGCGCCAGGTCGCTAATTGATTGGCGGGGAATAACCAGCAAATGCACGGGCGCCTGGGGCTGCACATCCCGAAAGGCCAGGCATTGGTCGTCTGCATAGACCTGGTCGCAGGGAATTTCACCCCGCAGGATTTTGCCAAAAATCGTGTCGTTGCTGGGGCTTGCCATGGCAGTTGGGCCGCGAGGCTCCAAAGGAATTGGGGGGCGTGGGACAGGGGGTGGCACTAAGTCCTAGTTACCCCTTTTGGCGTGATGTTGGCACGGTGCAGCAGTGCGGCCCTGGTGGGCCTGGAGGCCCAAGCGGTGACTATCGAGGTGGACATAGCCGCCGGACTCCCAGGCCTGCACATGGTGGGCTTGGCGGATACCGCCGTGCAGGAATCGCGGGAGCGGGTGCGCTCAGCCCTGCGCCACTGCGGCCTAAATGTGCCCCTAACCCGGGTGGTGGTGAATCTTGCCCCTGCGGACCTGCGCAAGGAGGGGCCCGGCTTTGACCTGCCGATTGCCCTAGGGCTGTTGGTTGCCAGCGGCCAACTGGCGCCCCAGCTTTTAGAAGGGGTGTGGAGCTGTGGTGAGCTCGGCCTCGACGGAGGGCTACGGGCCGTGCGGGGGGTATTGGCCCTGGCACTGCAGGCAAAACGCTCCCAGGCCAAGGTGTTGGTTGTGCCAGCCGCCAACCTCAGGGAAGCCCAATTGGTGGAGGGGCTCCATGCCTGGGGCGCCGAGAATCTGGCGGCCGTGGTGGCCCAGCTCAAGGGGGCACCTGCTGCGATCAGCTGCAGCCAGCCTGCGGCCAGGGGCCAGCAGCAGCCGGGCCCAAGCCATGCCGATCTCCAGGATGTGCGCGGCCAACCCCATGGCCGTCGAGCCCTGGAAATTGCAGCAGCAGGCGGCCATCATCTGCTGCTTTGCGGTGCCCCTGGCAGTGGCAAAACGATGCTGGCAAAGCGGCTTGCGAGCCTGTTGCCGCCCCTCGGCCGCGCAGAAGCCCTGGCGATTACGGCCATCCACTCAGTGGCCGGCCAGCTGGGCGCCGAGACAGGCTTAGTGCTGCAACGGCCCGTTCGCAGCCCCCACCACAGCTGCTCAGCCGCAGCGCTGATCGGGGGTGGCGCCATCCCCAAACCTGGCGAACTTTCCCTGGCCCACCTCGGTGTGCTGTTCCTAGATGAACTCACGGAATTTCGCCGCAGTGTTTTGGATCAATTGCGGCAACCCCTAGAAGACGGGGAAATTTGGGTGCAGCGGGCCAGGTACCGCAGCCACTTCCCCTGCCGCGTGACCCTGGTGGCAGCCACCAATCCCTGCCCCTGCGGCTGGCATGGCGATCCCGAACGACTTTGCAGCTGCAGCGAATCAATCCGTAAACGCTATTGGGCCAAGCTTTCAGGCCCCCTGCTCGACAGGCTTGATTTGCAGGTGGTGATGCGCAGGCCCAACAGCGATGAACTTGCCGCCCCCTATCGCCGCAGCCACCAAGAGCCAGAGGGCGAATCCACCTCAAAAGTGGCCATGCGGGTCAAACAGGCCCGCCAACGCATGGCAGAGCGCAACCCCGCTGGCTGTAGCAATGGGGAGCTGGCATCGGCCAGGCTGAGCGAAGTTATCAAACTCAGCGATGCTGCCCTGGCCCTATGGGAGGGGGCCCTCAATCAAAGACAGCTATCGGCAAGGGCAGGGGAGCGGCTGCTGCGGGTTGCCCAGACAATCTGCGATTTAGACGGCAAGGAGCAGATCGGCCCCAGCGCCATTGCCGAGGCCCTCACTTTCCGCTCCTTCGATCAACTGACTTCTTGAGATCAGCGGCGACGGCGACGCTGCTGGGCCTTGCGCTTGTACTTCTCAACGGGAGTTTCGTGGTGACGAAGCCGCTTCAGGTCGGCAAAGATGCCCGCCTTGGACACCTGGCGCTTGAAGCGGCGCAGAGCCGATTCAATGCCTTCGTTTTCGCCGACAGTGACCTGGGTCATGAAGCGCTGTACAAAGCACGGAGTTTGCCAATGTAGCAACTCCCCTGGCCTGGCCTTGCCCAGCAGCTCACTGGCGGGTGACTGGGCGCGCCGCCGGGGCCTGGATTTCCACAACAGCCGCCGCTGTGTCGCGGTAGACGTATACATGGCCGAGCTTGCGGCCAGCAAAGGCCCGGCGCTTGAGCTGCCAACCGGGCTCGAAAACCAACTGCATAAAGCCCGCCCCATCGCCCAGGGTGCGGGCAACCAGATATTCGGGGCCCGCGTCCGCCTTGGTGGGGATGGCCAGCAGCTGGATGTCTTTGTCCTTACGGATCACCGAAAGGCGGTAGCTGGTGGCCAAATCGGTATCGCCGATCCGCAGGGAATAGCCGTTGGCATCGATGTAGCGGCTGCAAACGCCGGTGAAATCAAAGGTGGCCAACATCGGATCAACCTTGGCGGGATTGGAGCCGCTCATGGCAAAGCAGGGACGCCGGCCGCTCACCTGTTCGTAGATGTTCAGTTGCTGCCTGCTGCCATCACCGATGGGGGAAGCCACCAGCACAAATTTTTGTTGGTCGAGATCAGCCGCCTCAAATAGGGCACCAGCAGCAGCGGGCCTCAGCGCCGACAGTCCATCTGCCGCCACCACCGCAAAGGCCACCGCCGCCAGGGCAAAAACCTTTGCCTTTGCTGGGGTAAGGGCAGATCGCAGAGCGTTGAACGGCATCACCAATCGGACCTGAGGAAACCAATGGTATGGAGCAAAAGCGCCCTAGGCCAGGGGGGAAGGCTGTGGTTAGGCAGGTTTGTTGATGCGGATTGCCACCAGCAGGGCAACAACCGTGCCGGGCACACTCAAACCCAATATCCAGCGGGTGGTGAGTTGGCCCAGGTCAGGCTCGCCATAGGCCAGCTCAAACACCGAACCGGTGGCGGCAATTCCAAGCAGGCAGGCCAGGGCCAGGAAAAGGCCAGCCAGGGGTTTCATCGGCATGGGTGAAGGGTGGTGGGGCTGGTATTCAGCGAATGGATTTGACGTGGTTGCGGTCGAAACCCTTCTCCTTAAGCCCCTCATTCAGGCTCAATTCATCGGTCACCCGATCCACAAACAGCACCCCATTGAGGTGGTCCATTTCGTGCTGAATGCAGCGGGCCAACAGGCCATCGGCCTTGATCCGCTGGGGCCGGCCCATCTCGCAGCGATAGGTGACCTCCACCACTGAAGGCCGCACCACATGGAGATAAACCCCGGGGATGCTTAGGCAACCCTCCTCGTAGGTCTCAATGCCGACGCCAAAACTGCTGATCTCGGGATTGATCAGCACCAGGGGGGGCGTGGCTGCATTTTCCGGATCGAGGTCGATCACCAGCAGCTGCTTATGGACGCCCACCTGGGGCGCCGCCAGGCCAATGCCATTGGCGGTGTACATGCTGCGCAACATTTCACGGGCCAGGTCCCGGACGGTCTCATCCACCTTGCTGATCCGCTTGGCACTTTTACGCAACGCCTGGTTACCCAGGGTGTGTATTTCAAGCGAAGGCTTCTCAACTGCCTGCTTGGGCACCTGAACGCTGCGGCTGGATTGCTCCGCGTTGCGTGCCAACTGGGCGAAGCTGCGCGCCAAGGTGGTGTCTTAAGGAATGAAACTCCACTTTAGGGCGAGGAGCCAGGGTGATGGTTTGAGCAGGACCACCGACCGGGGCCTCCCCGCCGCATCAGTTGTGGGGCGGATCCCCAGCCTGAAGGAGCCCCTACTCGATGGCGGCCGCCTTTTTTGGCTGGAGCAAAGGCCCCACGAGCAGGGCCGCAGCACCCTGATGGTCAGGCCCACTGGCAGTGGGCCCACTGGCAGTAAATCCGGCTTGGGAGATGGGGCGATCGAACTAAGCCCAAACAGCTGGAACCTGCGCAGCCGGGTACACGAGTACGGAGGCGGGGTCTTTGCCGTCAAAGGCCAGGATCTGGTGGTTATCCACGACGGTGATCGCTGCCCCCACCACCTGCAGCTGGATCCCGTTAGCGGCGCCCCCCAGGGGGACTTCCGGCGCCTGGTGGCACCGGCTGATCGCGCCTTCGCCGATGGCCTAATCGATCCAGGCCGCCGGCGTTGGCTTGGGGTGATGGAGGCGGGCGGGATTGACCAACTGGTGGCCATCCCCCTTGCTGGCGGCGAACCGCAACTGCTGCATCAGCCGGCTGATTTTTGCGGCTACCCCGCCTTGAGCCCCGATGGCAGGCACCTGGCCTGGGTTACCTGGCAGCAGCCAGCCATGCCCTGGCAGCGCAGCCAACTGTGGCTAGCGGAGCTAAATGGGGACGGCCAATTGGGCGAGGCCCAGGCGATCGCCGGAGCCGGCCCCGATGGGCCCGAGGCCATATCGGTGTTTCAGCCGCTCTGGATTACCCCCGCTGGTGCCCCCCCCGAACTGGTTTTTTCCAGCGATGTCAGCGGCTGGTGGAATCTGCAGCGCTTCCGGCCCGGCAGCCCCCAAGGCGAAGCCCTGCTGACGATGGAGGCGGAATTTGGCATGCCCCAATGGGTCTATGGCATGCGGACCACCGCCTGGGATGGCAGCCAGCTGATTGCCGCCACCTGCCACCAGGGCGAGTGGCAGCTCGGCCGGCTGGATTTGGCCCCAGAACGGGTAGGCACGCCGGCGGCCTGGCAGCCGATCGAGCAGCCCTTCAACGACCTGGCCGCCCTAAGCGCTGAGGGAGGCCGTCTGGTCTGTGTGGCCAGCAATCCCAGCAGCCCCTCCGGACTGCTGGAGCTGGAAATCAGCAGTGGGCAGTGGCAGCACCGGCCCGTCGCCCCCAATCCTTTGCCAGCAGGGGCAATCAGCCCACCAGAGGCACTGTGGTTTGCCGGTTTCGACGACCAACCCACCCATGCCTGGTACTACCCACCAACCGCTGGGGCCTCGGCGAATGCACCGCTGCTGGTCAAAAGCCACAGCGGCCCCACCGCCATGGCCCGCACCGGCCTGAACCTGGCGATTCAGTTTTGGACCAGCAGGGGTTGGGGGGTGGTGGATGTGAACTACGGCGGCTCGACGGGTTTTGGCAGGGCCTATCGCCAACGCCTCGATGGCCAATGGGGGGTGGTGGATGTGGCCGATTGCGCCGCCGCGGCCCGGGCCCTGGTGGCGGCGGCCAAAGCCGATCCCCAGCGCATCGCCATTGAGGGGGGTAGCGCCGGGGGCTTCACCACCCTGGCTGCCCTCTGTTTCAGCGATGTCTTCCGAGCCGGTGCCTGCCGCTACGGCGTTGCAGACCTGGGCGCCCTTGCCGCGGACAGCCATCGCTTTGAGGCCCACTACCTCGATTCCCTGGTGGGCCCTTGGCCTGCAGCAAAGGACACCTACCTGGCCCGCTCGCCGTTGCAGCATGCGGACCAAATGAGCTGTCCGGTGATCTTTTTTCAAGGCCTCGACGACCGGGTGGTGCCAGCCGAGCAAACCGAGCAGATGGCGGCAGCCCTCAAGGCCAAGGGGATTGCCGTGGAGGTGCACCTGTTTGCGGGAGAGGGCCATGGCTTCAAGCAGAGCAGCACCCAAATCAAGGTGCTGGAAGCCACCGAAGCCTTTTTCGCCAAACATTTCGCCCCACCTGCCGGGGCCAATGCCCCCTAAATGAACGCCGACTTGCTGGAATTAGGGCTTAGTGGGGTCGTGCTGGGGGCTCTGGTCCTGTTGGGGCGCAGCCTGGGCGAAGCCAGTGGCATGCAGAGAATCGGCCTGCCCTCTGCCCTGCTATCTGGATTAATTGGCCTCCTAATTGGGCCCTATGGCCCGGTGCATTGGCTGCCCGCTGGCCTAACTGAGCGCTGGATCCCCTTCCCGGAGGTGCTGATGACCCTGGTGTTTTCCACCATGCTTTTGGGCAAACCCCTGCCCAGCGCCGGCTCCCTCTGGCGACCTGCCACGGCCCAGTTGCTGTTGGGCCTCACCCTGGGCTTCGGCCAATACCTGATGGGGGGATTGGTGGTTTTGGGATTACTGATCCCCTGGCTCGGTGTCCATCCCCTGATGGCTTGCCTAATTGAGGTGGGCTTCGAGGGGGGCCATGGTTCGGCGGCAGTGATGGGGCCGATCTATGCCCAGTGGGGCTTTCTGGGCGGCCGCGACCTGGGCCTGGCGATGGCCACCGTGGGCCTGGTGAGCTCAGTGGTGGTGGGTTCACTGCTGGTGATCCTGGCCCGATCCCGGGGCTGGCTGGCGGAGTCCGAGTCAGCACCTGAACCAACCCCACTGGCCCCTAAAACCCCTGCTATAGCTGAGCAAACCTGGTTCCGGGGCCTGGAGCGACTGGCCACCAACCTGGGCTGTTGCGGCCTGGCGGTGCTGCTGGCCCTCGCCTTGCAAAGGCTGCTGCTGGTGATCACACCCAACATCAGTGGCGGCCTGACTGAGGTGGTGCGAATCATGCCCCTCTTCCCCCTGGCTTTGCTGGGTTCCTTACTGGTGCAAGGGCTGCTGGAGCGGAGCGGGCAAAGCGGCTTGGCCACGCCACGGCCCCAGGCCCAAACGGCCTCCCTCGCCACCGATCTTTTGATCACCGGAGCCATGGCCGGCCTCAACCTGCCCCTCCTGCTCCACGACTGGCTGCCCCTGGCCGTGCTTGCCGGGGTGGGGCTGGCCTGGAATTTGCTGGGCCTGCTGCTGCTAGCCCCGAGGATTTTGCCCAGCCCCTGGTTTGAGCGGGGCATAACCGAATTTGGCCAGGCCACCGGTGTGGCCGCCAGTGGCCTGCTGTTGCTTGGCCTGGCGGATCCCGAGGGCGACAGCAACACCCTGGCCCCCTTTTCCTTCAAGCAACTGGCGATGCAACCAATCCTGGCCGGCGGGGTGATCACGGTGGTCGCACCCCTGGCAGTGGAATCGATTGGCCTACCCACCTGGACCGGGCTATGCCTGGCGATCACCCTCAGCTTTGCCCTGGGCGGTCTGCTGCTTGCCCGTAGTGCATCGAGCCCATCAGGGCAATAACCCTCTCCATCTCTGCAGCGTCCAGCAGCGGCGGTTCCCCCAGGGTCAAAGCCTGGAGATACATGTGGGCAAGGGTTTCCACCTCAATCGCCAGGCGCAGGGCCTGGTCCAGGTTGCGGCCCAGAGCTACCTGGCCATGCTGGGCCAGCAGGCAGGCCAATTTGCCCTCCAAAGCCCTAACCGCATCAAGGGAGAGGGCCTTGGTGCCAAAGGTGGAATAGGGCGCACAGGGGATCGTCGCCGTGCCCGCCATCGCCACCATGTAGTGAAAGCTCGGAATCGGCCGTCCATGGCAAGCCAGGGCCGTGGCGTGGATCGAGTGGCAGTGGAGTACCGCCTCGATTTCCGGGCGACTGCGCAGGATCTCGGCATGGAGTTGCCATTCCGAGGAGGGCCGGCGCGGACTGCTGTGGTGGCCCTTGGGGTGGCCCGTGGGATTGTCCATGGGGTTGCCCCCAAAGTCGATCGCCACCAGATCCTCGGGTTCCATCTGCTCGTAGGGCAGGGAGGTGGGGGTGATCAGCAGACCACCGGGAATGCGGGCCGAAAGGTTGCCGGAAGTGCCCTGGTTGATGCCACTTGAGTTCATCCGCCGGGCCACCGCCACCAGCTGCTGGCGTAATTCAGGCTGAGCGTCAGCAGGCAACGGCAGGTGGGCGATTGGGCCTGAGGCTAGACACATGTGTCAGTAGGGTCGGCATCACTTGAATCCGAGCCTGGTGCAAAAAGCAATTCGGTGCGCCGTCATTGCGGCAAAGATCAGCAAGCCCGCCACCTCCCACAGCTTCCGCCATTCCTTTGCCACCCATCTCCTGGAACGGGGGCATGACATCCGAACCACAATGATTTATACCCACGTGCTCAATCGAGCCAATACGGCATTAGCAGCCCCGCAGACACTCTGTAACTTCATGAACACATCTTATGCGGATCCGCCCAAATAGTTGTTAGCGGTACCCAACACCGGACGAAACGGAGTAGGATCTCTTTCTAGGCATCTGGGTTGAGCGAAATGTCAGCCTTTCTTAAGAGCATTGAGGAGCAGGCACGCGCCCTTAGCCCAGAGGATAGGGCAAGGCTAGCCGAGAGCATGCTGGAGTCACTCCACACATCAATCGCTGAAATCGAGGCTCTTTGGGCTGAAGATATTGAAGAGCGTGTCAGTGCGTTTGACCGGGGCGAAATTACTTCATACTTGGCCGAAGAAGTATTTGCTGAAGCTCGTCGAACTCTGCAGTGAAATGCGCACGCTTTGTTGCTCCTGCTAGACGTGAGCTTCTTGCAGAAGTTGCCTACTGCAACAACAAGGAGTTGGGGCTTGGCAGTCGTTTTCTTGTTGCCGTTGAAGATGCCACTGCTCGCGCCCTCGCTTACCCTCTTACTGGGACGCCAGCGTCAGAAAGCACTCGGCGAATGTTCCTCAAGGACTTTCCTTTTGCGATTGTATATCGACCGGATGAAGATGACATAGTTGTATTTGCACTTGCTCATCACGCACGCCGCCCAGAGTAATGGCGGGTCCGCATAGATGACCGCTAATAATGCCATTCACCAGACCCGACACCTGAGGGTAACTTCGATGACTACAGCCCTATGCGGCCTGGTGATGGCAAGCGTTAGAAAGATGCGAGCGCCATACCGAATCAGACTAGATGCTCAGTGTGCCCCGGGTATGGGTCGCAGCTACTGAGTGCTTCCTGTTAATGGCGGCGGAGTTATCCTGAACGGCAACTTCGGGAGAGCAATTGTCACCAACCGTCTTCCGGGATGGCGAATATCGGTTTTTCTTCTTCTCGCGCGAGGAAAGCCGAGTTCACATCCATGTGAGCCATCCAGATGGCGAGGCGAAGTTCTGGCTGAAGCCGACCATTGAACTCGCCCGCAACATTGGGCTAAGCTCTTCAAAGATTAAAGACGCAGAACGCCTCATCGAGTCCCGTCAACAGGAGATCACCGATGCCTGGAACAACCACTTTAGGAGCTGAGGTAACGAATATATCTGGCCACTGCGTCTGGATGCTTATTGACGATGAAGAGCTAGCGCTTCCATATTCCGAGTTTCCGTGGTTCAAGGCGGCCACGATTCAGCAGATCCTTAACGTCTTGCGCCCGACGGCAGACCATCTCTATTGGCCAGATTTAGATGTTGATTTATCTGTTGAGTCTATCCGCCATCCTGAGAGATTTGCGCTGAGGGCGAAGAGCACTTTCCAACCATGCCATTCACCTGATCCGCCGCCGGAAACTCACTGATTCCATGGAGCGGATCGAGGCCGTACTCTCTGCGGCCAGGTGATGGCAAGCGTTAGACGAACATCTGAGACGAAAACTCAACCAGCCAACGGGAGTGGTGTCAATCCCTTTTGGTGTTGCTAAGGTAATGGCATCGGTTCATAGGCTATGAATTTCACATTGGAGTGCGAGCAAGAGGTTGACGGCCGCTGGATTGCAGAGGTTCCTGAGCTGCCTGGCGTCCTCTCCTATGGCATCTCTGCCGCAGATGCAATGTCGAAGGCCGAAATCTTGGCACTTCGCGTTATTGCCGAAAGGCTAGAAAATAGCGAGTCTGAGCCTGTGAGTATCAATCTTTCTCTCCCCGTTAGTGCATGAGTGCATGGCCATCTGTCAAGGCGAGAAGGGTGTTGGCTGCGCTCCAGTCCATTGGGTGGCGAGTCAAGCGTCAGTCAGGATCTCACAAGACACTTGCTCGAGACGGATGTACTGACTTCATCTTTGCCTTCCATGATGGTGAGGAAATAGGTCCGAGGATGTTGTCCTGAATCGCAAAGAACACCGGTCTACAGCCGAGTGATCTGTGAGATATACATCAAGTCGTCTAAAACACCCCTTGAGTGGACAGGCCACCATCAAATCTCTGATGAACTGCCCCAGCGCCGAGCCTGGCACTCAGGGGCGGCGTTAGCCAGAGCAGAGGCAACGGCTGATGACGGCAGATGTGGCTACAATGTGAGCACGTCGGTCTGAGGTCGCCATGGTTCGGGCGAAGCTTGTCAAAATTGGGAACTCGCGGGGCATCCGTCTCGCGAAGCCGTTACTTGAGGTGGCGGGGCTTTCTGATGAAGTCGAAATCGAGGCTGCGCCTGGAGTGCTGACGATCAGACCCTCTGCACATCCAAGAGCAGGCTGGGCAGAAGCAGCAGCAGCATTCGATCCAGATGGTCTTCTCGATGATATGAGCAGCACCCGCTTTGACGACGAAGAATGGTCGTGGTAACAGAAGCAGCCGTCTCAAGAGGGGCTATCTACCTTGTTTCCCTTAATCCCACGCAAGGATCAGAAATCAGGAAAACCAGGCCGTGCGTTGTCGTCTCCCCAGATGAGTTGAATGCCCATCTCCGCACGTTTATCGTTGCGCCACTTACAACAGGTGGCCATCCCTATCCTTTTCGCATACGTTGCAGATTTGATGATAAAGATGGTCATGTGGTTGCCGATCAGCTCAGGGCTGTCGATAGAGACCGGTTGATTAAGCACCTAGGCGTATTGGACGAAGACACGCTGGTTGAGGTGCTCAGTGTTTTGCAGGCTATGTTTTCTGTGTAGCGGCGTGGCTAATATCCAGATGCAGAAGACGGGAACAATGGCTGACTTCTTTGCCGAGATTTTTACCCGCTTCTTATCTGGAGCGCTGGCCAGTCCCATTGATGAGATCCCGGAAAGACCAGATCAGAGCTAGTTTGTAGAGATGTAGCGGAGGACCATGGCAAGGCAATTTGATGTCGTTGTCGAGAAAGACTCGGATGGATTCTTAGTCGCCAGTGTGCCTGCTCTGTCTGGCTGTCACACACAGGCACGCTCTCTTGATGAGATGATGGAGCGCATCAAGGAAGCTATTGAGCTGTGCCTTGAAGTTCAAGAGGGTGATGTTGAGCAACTTGATTTTTTAGGTATTCAGAGGGTTACGGGATAGGAGTATCGAAGTACTCAGCGGTTACAGGAAAAGCAATGATTATGGCACTCAAGAGGGCTGGCTTTTTGTGCTAAGAGTGAAGGGTAGCCATCATTTTCTTCGGCATCCAGATGAACGGACAACAGTCGAGCCAGTGCATTCCGGTGAATCAATCGGGCCTGGTTTGCTGGCCAAGGTACTACGTGATGTAGATCTCACGAGAAATAAACTTGAAGAGTTGCTTGTGTAAGCGGAAAGGCCGGTCAACAAGCCCCTTTAGGTGGACAGGCCACCAGCAACTCTCTGCTCCGCCACTACAAGCTCCCTGCCTGCCACTCAGGGGCAGCGTTAGAAGGATAGGAGGGAAGCAGCAAGCGCCGCCGTCTTGGCGCCTTGACGTCAAGACGCTAAGGTCAAGGAATAGACGAAACGAAACGGACCACCATCTACTTTGACATGGATGTTCATCGTGCATTGCGCCTAAGAGCTGCTGCATGTAGCCGCTCAATATCGGACATGGTCAATGAAGCAGTGCGCATGACATTGGCACGGTGACTTTCAGGAAAGGTGTCACTCCTAGGCTGCCACTAAGGCGGCCTGGATTAATGGTACCGGCTGGATTGAATTGGGCTCCTCTGGTGGCTTGTTGATCCACACTTCTGCCGGCTGACGCCAGCAGCGGATCTGCCTGCTCCAGCGCGATGGATTTGCCCGGCGAGCCTTCTCATAGACATCAATGCGCTGCTGGCAAATGGCCGTAGCGGCGCCACTGTGGCGCTGGTGGGGCGTCACGAACTTGATACCGCTATGGCGGTGCCGGTGGTTGTACCAATCCACAAAGGCCACGACCCACTGGCAGGCCTCGTCTTTGCTGGCAAAAGGCCGGCTGGGGTAGTCGGGCCGGTATTTGACGGTTCGGAACAGCGATTCCGAGTAGGGGTTGTCATTTGAGACCCGTGGCCTGGAGAAAGATCTGAGCACCCCCAGCTCCTCCAGTCGGCTTTCCAGCGTTGCGGCACGCATTGCATTGCCGTTATCGGCATGGAGGATCAACGGCTGCTTGCGGCCCTTGCTGATTCGTTCTCTCAGACAAGCCCTACTCACCAGATCGGCAGCGATGGCTGGGTCTTCCCGCTCGGCGATATCCCAGGCCACCACCTTCCTGCTCCAGACGTCGATCACCAGGTAGAGGTACAGCCAAATCCCGCGGACGGTCGTGGGCAGATAGGTGATATCCCAGCTCCAGACCCGGTTGGGCCCAGCCGCCATCAGGCGCGGCACTGAGCGTGGCTCCTGCGGCAACCTGGCCCGTCCGCGCCGATGGCATTGCCCTGCCTGGTGCAACACCCGATAGAGACTGCTTTCTGAACCTATAAAAAGCCCTTGATCGGCCAAGGCTGGCACTATCTGAGCCGGCGGCAACGAGGCGTACTCCGCCTGGTTGCACGTCAGCAGGATCCGCTGACGCTCTTCGCCCGTGAGGCGGTGGGAAACTAAGCGGAGACTGCCTTTACGGCGGTCTTCGCCATCCCCATCACCTGCAAAAGCCTTCCGCCAGCGTTTGAGGGTGCGCAGAGAGATCCCGATCTCGCAGCAGGCCCTCAGCAACCTGGCGCCAGTGGCATTTGCTTCTGTGATCAGCTCGATCGCCTTCTGCCGGTGGGCGGCGTTGGTCAGCCTTCCGCGTCCTCCGAGCAAAAGGCATCCCACTTTTTTCGCAGCACCAGCAGGGCTGCCATCTCCGCCATGGCCTTTTCCTTTCGCTGCAGCTCTTTTTTAGGGGCTTTGATTTCCCTTTGGTCTTGGGCGCGGAGCCTTTCAAGCTCCTTCTGCTCGTCCATCGTCAGCACCGGCTTGGCATTGGCATCAAGTGCCGCCTGTTTCCAAATTCTTACCTGCTCGGGGAACATCCCTCGCTCGCGGCAGTAACCGCTGAGCTCGGTGGCGTTGAGGCCAGCGGTCTCAACCACCACCGTGAACTTGTCTGCAGCGCTCCAGGCTTCTGGTTCCCTCTCGGAAGCCGGTACTACCTCTCCCTGCAATCGCCAAGTCCTTCTCCATCTGTAGAGGGTCAAAATATGAATGCCCAGCTCCTTTGAAATCCGGGCCACGCTCTGTCTTTGTGGCGGACTCATCCGCCTTCTCACATCAGCCCTTACGGCCTCGCTGTAACGACGCATTGCTCATGTCCTCAAGCCCCCTGGTGTACGAATAAAAGGGGTGACATCTTTCCTGAAACAGGGGGGCAGAAGATGCTGATGATTTGAGAGATGCTGATCAGAGGCAAGCTGAGCCAAGCTCCGGCTTCGAAGAGTTTGTCACAAACCTAAGAGATAGTGGCCGAAAATAGCCTCTCTATTAAGCCATCAGCTGCTAAAGAGCTCCAAGCGTTATCAGGCAAGGCGACGTTGACACGGATGATTGTGAAAATTAAATCACTGGCAACTCAACCGCGGCCATCAGGGTATGAAAAGCTTGCAGGCAGGCCAAACTTTTATCGTGTCCGACAAGGTAACTATCGGGTCATTTGCTCCGTCGATGATGAGAGGCATGTTGTCGACGTTGTTAAGGTTGGCCACAGAAGAGATGTCTACCGATGAGTGAACCTTCTAACATCAAGATACAGAAGATGGAAGCGGGAGAATTCGGCAATGCCCAAGTTCTATGCCCGCCGCTGATCTTGGCGTTAGTTTGACGTTGCAAAGCCCTTGAAGCACGGTCTCTTGGTGGTCTCCCTGGGTTTCTGGGTACAATGGGCTAGGATGTGGGTTATGTCAGCCATCATTGACGAGAAGCGACAGGAGATCGCGGCAGCCTGCCAGCGATATGGGATTGGGCGTTTGTTTGTCTTTGGCTCAGCCCTCAGAGAGGACTTCAGGCCTGGAGAAAGTGATATTGACCTTCTTGTTGAATTTGGCCCATTGGAAATCACCAAGCGCTTTCATGTGTAGCTTGACGCTCGCGAGGCGTTTAGGAATATCTTCCAAGCCGACGTTGACTTGGTTATGCAGGGAGCGGTGAAGAACAAAGTTATTGCTGGCGAGATTGACCGAACGAAGAAGCTAGTTTATGGCGCGTGATCTATCTGCATATTTACAGGATATCCCTGATGCCTGCAACTCGACTGAAGATGTCATGAGCGGCATTTCATTAGAAGATTACCGCAACAAGCGTGCCGTTAGATCTGCTATCGAACGAGAGTTCATCATTATTGGCAAGGCCCTTAGGAGGGTCAGCTTCCTCGATGAGACGCTGTTTAGTTCTATATCTAATTCTCGTGCGATCGTTGACTTTCGGAACCTGCTTGCCCATGACTATGGAGCAATTGATGACGATGCCGTTTTCGGACTTGTCTATTCAGATCTGATCGTTCTTAAGGCAGAAGTTGGCGAGCTGTTGGATAGCTGGCATGACGCAAACTAACAATGCCATTCACCTGAGCCGCCTCCCGTGTCTCTTGTTTGCCCCCCCCCAACTCACTGCGACCAGGTAATGGCAAGCGTTGGGAGGCACCCATTGAATGAATTGCTTGTCCGTTTTCATCCAAGGACAGTTGGCGCAGATTACGGCTGCCAAGGCCGGGGCCGGCGCGTCGCTGGCAGGTAGAGGGGATGGCAGGGCTGACCGCTGCGGGTAAAGCCCAGGCAGTGGCGTTCAGGCAGTAAGGCCAGCACCCGCTCAGCCCTCCCGCCCAGCTGGCCGCGGGCCCCCCAGGCAACCAGCCGCATCGCCGAACCAGCGGCCAATCGCCTCAACCAGCGGTCGTTTTCCGGGCCCACTGGATCGGCCACACGCTGCAGCAGCCGAGGGTCGCGGCTGCGCCAGGCAAAAAGATTGGCCAGCCTCACGCCGGCGAAACCCCAATTCCTGGCAAAACCGATGCAGCGGCGCAAGGTAGCGTCGTCATTAAAGGCGTCCGCAGTACTGGGGTTGAGCCCCACCACCAGCAACTCCCCTTCGCCGCCCTGCCAGCTACGCCAAAGGGCATAGCGATAACAACCACAGGGGCTAAAAACAGCGGCGGCGTCAGTCCACTGGGCCATAAAGCTGCCGCAGTCCCTCTGGGGTGGCAGGAGCCACGCCCCGCTCGGTGATCAGGCCCGTCACCAGCCGCGCCGGCGTCACGTCAAAGGCCGGGTTGAAGGCGGCGCTGGCGTTGGGGGTGACCTGCACGCTTACCGGCTTGGATCCGGGCGGTGCATCCGCCAAAAGGCCCTGGATGTGGGTCACCTCGGCGGCACTGCGGGCCTCAATCGGAATCTCAGCCACCCCGTCGGCGATGGTCCAGTCGATGGTGGAGGCGGGCAGGGCCACGTAGAAGGGCACGCCGTTGTCGTGGGCGGCCAGGGCCTTGAGGTAGGTGCCGATCTTGTTGCAGACGTCGCCGGTGCGGGTGGTGCGATCGCTGCCCACGATCACCGCATCCACCTGGCCGTGCTGCATTAGGTGGCCGCCCGCGTTGTCAACAATCACCGTATGGGGCACCCCCTCGCGGCCCAGCTCATAGGCGGTGAGGCTGGCGCCCTGGTTACGCGGACGGGTCTCATCGACCCAGACGTGAATCTTCATGCCGGCGCGGTGGGCCTTGTAAATGGGGGCCAGGGCCGTGCCCCAGTCCACAGTGGCCAGCCAACCGGCGTTGCAGTGGGTGAGCACATTGAACGGCTCAGCCTGGCGCTCAGCCGGCCGGGCCGCCGCCAGCTGCTGGAAGATCGCCAAGCCGTGCTCGCCGATCGCTTCGCCCATCGCCACGTCCTCCTCGGCAATCAGCGCCGCCTCCGCCTGGGCCGCCGCGGCCCGCTCAAGCGGCGGCAGGGGTTGCACCTTGGCGCGCACCCGCTCCAGGGCCCAGCGCAGGTTCACCGCCGTGGGCCTGGTGGCATTGAGCTGTTCAAAGGCGGCAGCCAGGGCTGCATCGGAGGGATCCACCTGCAGGGCTAACATCAGGCCATAGGCGCCGGTAACACCAATCAGCGGCGCGCCCCGCACCACCATCGTGCTGATCGCCTCAGCCGCCTGATCGCAGCTGCGCAGGATTCGGGTGGTGAATTGGTGGGGCAGCAGGGTCTGGTCGATTACGCCGACCGCGCTAAGGCCCGATCCGCCATCAGGCTCCAGCCAGATCGTGCGCCAGGCCTTGCCGTCGATGTTCATGGAGCGCGCCTGCCGGGTGACCTGATCATCCTTGGAGGCCCGCAGGCAGGCAACCCAACTAAATCAAATCAGATGGGCCGATAACCAAACCAATCGGGCACCTGGCTCTGGCTGAGACCCTCGGGGTGGGGGCTGAGCTGCACGTGCCAGCAGGTGTCGCCCCACAACTCCAGCTGCTCCAAGGCCAGGCAATCGTCTACGGCCAGCAGGTCATCTTTGTGCTGTTGCAACGCCCCCGCAAGCCACTGGCGTTTGGCGGCCCCCTTGGCAGCCGCGGCGGAAGGGGCCACCACTAGGCCGAAGTGGTGCAACTCGGCCAAGGAATCGGGGCGGTAGGCGCCCAAGTTCACAAACCACAGTCGCTCGGGCCTGGGCACCGCGGGTTCGCGGCCCAAGCTCACCTCCCAGCCATCCACCGCCTGCACCTTCACATAGGCATCCAGGTGCAAACCCTCACGCTTCCCGAACCATTGGCGCCGCAGCTCCGGGATAGCCGCCTCGATGTCTGCCGCCGCCACGAAACGCACGTCGTGCAGCTCGATATGGCAGCCCGGTGCTCGGCCGCCCAGCACCACCAGCCACAGCTGGGGCACGCCGGGGTTGCCAGAGTGAAATTGCTCCCCCACTTCCATTAATCCCTCTGCGCCGCCCAGGCATCAGTCTGGGATGGGTAATGGGCCCGATTAGGCACGCAGCATGGATTTCTTCAATCGGCAGTGGAGCTCCTACCGGGCCGTGGTGGAGCACGATCTGATGGAACACCAGGCCGTGGCCACAGCCACAGCCCTCACCATCAACGACTGGCTGGCCGCCCGCCCCGGCCATGCCCCGGCCGCAACCATGCTGGATTTGGGCTGCGGTGATTTGGCCCTACTGGCACCGCTGCTGAAAAAATTGCCCCTGGGCCGTTACACCGGCCTAGACCTGGCAGCGGTGGTGCTGCCCCTGGCCGCCCAGGCCCTGGGCACAGTGCCCTACCCCAGCCACTGGCGCGAAGGCGACCTCCTGGGCTGGTCGACGGGAATCGATGGGAGCGATCCAGCCCTTGATCAACCCGACATCCTCCACTCAGCCTTCGCCATTCACCACCTCAGCGACGGGGATAAGGAAAGGTTTCTAGGGGGTGCCCGCCGGCGCATCCAACCCGGAGGGATGTTCCTGTGGGTGGATGTGTTTCGCGAGCCGGGAGAAACGCGCCAGGCCTACATCGATCGCTATGTCCAACGCATCACTGGCGGCTGGCAAGCCCTCAGCAGCGAGCAAAAAGATCACGTGATCAACCACCTCAGCCAGTTCGACATGCCGGCAGACCGGGAGGCCATCCAGGCCAGCGCCGAGGCGGCGGGCTGGCATTGGCACTGGGCCTGGCAGGGCAAACACCGGGCCGAGGCCATGGCCCTACTTACTCCGGCTTAGTCATTTTTAAACCGGCTTGGTTATTTTTAAACCGGCCTAGCTGTGTTCGCGCAGGAAGCTGATCGCCCCCTGTAATTCCTCGCCAAAGCGGTCGATTTCCTCAGGGGTGGTGGTGAAGCTCAAGCTGGCCCGCGCCGAGCCGCTGAGGCCATAGTGGCGATGCAGGGGCTGGGTGCAGTGGTGGCCACTGCGGATGCAGATTCCCGCTGAATCGAGCAGGGCGGCGATGTCGTTGGTGTGCAAATCCGCCACCGTGAAGGCCGCCAGGGCCGCACGATCGGGCTGCTGATCCGGGCTTGGACCCAACACTTCGACGCCCTCGATGGCCCTAAGGCGATCAAAGAGTTGGCGGGTGAGCTGCTGCTCGTAGGCGTGGATCCGATCCAGGCCAATGGCCTGCAGGTAATCGAGGCCAGCCCCCATGCCAATCGCTTCCCCGATGGCGGGGGTCCCAGCCTCAAATTTGTGGGGCAAGCCAGCCCAGGTGCTGTGGTCGAGATAGACGTCCTGGATCATTTCGCCACCACCCAAAAACGGGGGCATCGCCTCAAGTAGCGCCTCCCTTCCCCACAAAAAGCCCATGCCCGTGGGGCCGCAGAGCTTGTGGGAGCTGCCCACCAAAAAATCAGCCCCCAGCTCAACCACGTCCACAGGCAGGTGCGGCAGGCTCTGGCAGGCATCCACCAGCACCAGGGCCCCAACCTGGTGGGCCAGGGAAGTGATTTCGGCAATCGGATTAAGGCAGCCCAGGGTGTTGCTCACCTGCACCAGGCTCACCAACTTGGTGCGCTCGCTGAGCTTGGAGCGCAAATCCTCGAGATCTAGCTCCCCGGTGCCAGTAAGGCCCACGTGCAGCAGCTTGCAGCCCGTGCGCTGGGCGAGCAGTTGCCAGGGCACCAGGTTGCTGTGGTGCTCCATCAGCGTGAGCAACACCTCATCGCCGGGGCCCAGGTGCGCCTCTCCCCAGGTGCGGGCCACCAGGTTGATCGCCTCACTGGCATTGCGGGTGAAGACGATCTCATTGGGGCTGGCGGCCCCCACAAAGGCGGCCGTCTTGGCGCGGGCAGCCTCAAAACCTTCGGTGGCCCTGGCACTGAGCTGGTGGGCGCCACGGTGCACATTGGCGTTGTCGTGGTCGTAGTAGCGCTGCAACGCCTCGAGCACCTGCCTGGGTTTTTGGCTCGTGGCGGCGTAGTCGAGATAGATCAGCGGCTGGCCCAGGCAGGCGGTTTGGGCCAGCAGGGGGAAATCGGGGCGGGTTAGGGCCGCAAGATTCGCCAGCTTTGGTGCAGCCGCCATGGTCATCGGTTCGACTCCCCCAGGAGCGTGGCCAAGGGTTTCCAGGCCCCAGCTGCCGCCGGCATGGCGCGCAGCACCTCATCGCAATAGCCCCGCAACAACAGGCGGGCAGCTTGATCGGCACCAATGCCCCGGCTTTGCAGATAAAACAGCTCGTTTTGCTGGAGCCGGCTCACCGTCGCCCCATGGGCGCACTTCACATCGTCGGCGACGATCTCCAGCTCGGGCTTGGTATCCACCCGGGCGCGATCGGAGAGCAACAGGCTGCGGCTGAGCTGGGAGGCGTTGGTCTGTTGGGCTGCCTGCGGCACCTGCACCGCCCCATTAAAAACGCTGCGGCCTGCACCATCTGCCACCACCTTGTGCAGCTGGTCCAGTTCCCCGCCAGGGCCTCCAAAGACCACCCGGCTATGGGTATCGGCCATCTGCTTGCCATCCACCAGCTGCAGGCTGCGCAGCTGGGTATGGGCCTCGCCCCGGGTTTGCTCCACTTCCGGCTCGAGCCTCACCAACCCCCAGCCCCCTGTGGCCGTGGTCAGCTCCAGGCGACTCGCCGGCGCCTGGCGAATCACCAGCTGGGCCAGCAGGCTGGCCTGGGCGTTGCCCAAACCCAACACTCCCAACTTCAGCTCAGAACCTTCCGCCAGCTCCACCTCACTCAGCATGCTGGTCACATTGGCTCCACTGGAGCGATGCACCTGTAGCAACTCCAGACTGGCGCCAGGCTCCAGCACCAGCCGCACCTGCAGGGGCAACAGGCCGGGGGCCGAACCCGCATCCCAGGCCAATTCCAGGGGGCCCACCTCGCCGCTCACCTGCAGCGCCAGCACCTGGGGTTTGGCCGCCTGGTTTAGCTGCTGGAGCCAACCGCCAGGCCCCCGCAGCTCAGTAGGGGGTGCGATCCGACTAATCCCTGGGGGCAACTCGAGCCCCGCCAAAGGATCACTGGCGGCGAGCACCACCGGTTCCACGGCCTGCAAGAGGGCGAGATCCGTGAAGCGCCAAGCCTCATGGCGACGCCCCGGCAGGGGGGCACCGGCCACCTGGGCCAGCCAGCTGGTTTGGGGCTCAGCCGAAATCAAGGGCATCAAACCACCTCCGCCGGTTCCCGCTCGAGCCGGGCCAACTCCTGATCCACCCAGTCGTAGCCATCGCGCTCTAGCTCTAGGGCCAATTCCTTGGAGCCGGTGCGCAAAATTCGGCCCGCCGCCATTACATGCACGTAATCGGGGGTGATCAAGTCGAGAAGGCGCTGGTAGTGGGTCACCAACAGGGTGGCGTTATCGGCCGTCGCCAATTGGTTGACCCCAGCGGCCACGATCCGCAGGGCGTCGATGTCCAGGCCGGAATCGGTTTCATCAAGGATCGCCACCGCAGGCTCCAACAAGGCCATCTGCAGGATCTCGTTGCGCTTTTTCTCGCCACCGGAAAACCCCTCGTTCACTCCCCGCTCCAGGAAGGCCGCATCCATCTGAACAACGCCAAGGCGCCCGTGCACCAGATCTTCGAAGGCAAAGGTGTCGAGTTCTTCCTTGCCCAGCTCAACCCTGCGGGCATTGCTGGAAACCCGCAGAAATTCCAAGTTGCTGACCCCCGGAATCTCCACCGGATACTGGAAACCAAGAAACAGGCCCAGCCTTGAGCGCTGCTCTGGGGCCAGGGCAAGTAGATCTTCCCCCCGATAACGAACCGAGCCGGCAGTAACCGTGTAGGCAGGGTGGCCAGCTAGCACCTTGGAGAGGGTGCTTTTGCCACTGCCATTACGACCCATCACGGCATGGATTTCACCAGCACGCACCGTGAGGTTTACCCCCTTAAGGATCGGCTGATCCTCCACTCGGGCATGGAGATCAGAGATCTCAAGCAGAACTGGGGCGTCAGAGCGAATCACAGGGAAGCAAAAGAGAAAAGCTAATTAAATAGAGATTTTGCAAAAGGGAAGCTGCCCACCGAAACCTGGGCAACTGGCGGGCCCTAACCCACCGAACCCTCCAACTTCAAGGCGAGCAGTTTGTCGGCTTCAGCCGCAAATTCCATCGGCAACTGGTTAAACACATCTCTGCAAAAACCACTAACCATCATCGAAACCGCCTCTTCAAAACCGATGCCTCGGCTCTGCAGATAGAAGAGTTGGTCGGCGGAAATGCGACTGGTGCTGGCCTCATGCTCTACGGCCGCATCTGGCTGCTGAGAGCGGATATAGGGGTAGGTGTTGGCTGAGGCCTGATCACCAATCAACATCGAATCGCACTGGCTGTAGTTCTTTGCCCCTACGGCCTTTGGACCAATCTGCACCAACCCGCGATAGCTATTTGATGAGCGGCCAGCACTGATCCCCTTGCTCACAATCGTGGAGCGGGTGCGGGGCCCCACATGGATCATCTTGGTGCCGGTGTCTGCCTGTTGACAGTTATTAGTGAGGGCCACGGAATAAAATTCTCCCACCGAATCGGCACCCTGCAGCACACAACTTGGGTACTTCCAAGTAATTGCCGAGCCGGTTTCCACCTGGGTCCAGCTGATTTTGCTGCGATCGCCCCGGCACTGGCCCCGCTTAGTCACGAAGTTGTAAATACCGCCCACCCCATTTTCATCGCCCGCATACCAGTTCTGAACGGTCGAGTACTTGATCGAAGCGTCTTCCAAGGTCACCAGCTCCACCACCGCTGCGTGTAGCTGGTTGGTATCAAACATCGGGGCAGTGCAGCCCTCCAAATAACTGACCGTCGCCCCCTCTTCCGCCACTATCAAGGTGCGCTCGAATTGGCCAGTGTCGGCGGAATTAATCCTGAAGTAGGTGGAAAGCTCCATCGGGCAATCGACGCCCTTGGGAATAAATACGAAAGAGCCGTCACTGAAAACAGCAGAATTTAGTGCCGAGAAATAGTTGTCATTACTTGGCACAACCGTACCCAAATAACGCTCAATCAGATCAGGACGCTCCTTAACTGCTTCATTGAAGGAGCAGAAAATTACCCCATGCTTAGCAAGCTTTTCCCTATAGGTGGTAGCAATCGAAACACTGTCAAAAACCGCATCTACGGCCACATTCGAGAGCCGCTTTTGCTCAGTTAAGGGAATTCCTAGCTTCTCAAAGGTCTCCAGCAGCTTGGGATCCACCTCGTCGAGGCTGGCCTTCTTTTCTTGCTGCTTAGGAGCTGCGTAATAAATAATATTTTGATAATCAATCTCAGGGTGACCCAAGGCAGCCCAATCGGGCTCCTCCATCTGCAGCCATTGGCTGTAGGCCCGCAAGCGGAAATCAAGGAGGAAGGCAGGCTCCTCCTTTTTTGCCGAAATTAATCGCACCACCTCTTCACTGAGACCCTTGGCAATCTTTTCGGTTTCAATATCAGTGACAAAGCCATGCTTATACGGCTGTGAAACTAGATCCCCAACGGTGGCAGTGCTGCTCATGGGTGGTGTTGCCTATTCGGCGGCAAGCGATTTCACTTCTTCGAGGCTGATGGTCTGCTGTTCGCCACGGAAGGGGTTGTCTTCGGTAAGGAACAGCATGCAGTGGCAATCCTTGCGCTCGCGCATCGGCACGCAGGGGCAATTCCAAAAAGCCTGGGCAACCTCCGCTTCCTTGTCTTCGTAGTGGCGGCAGGGGCAGAGCGCTCCACCCAACTCATCCTTGTGGCGGGCCAAGCCGAGCAACACCACGGAGGTCACTCCGGGATCACTACAGAAATAGGTGCCTGTGCGCTGGGCGTAGGTCTCGGCAAACTTGCGGATTACCTCCAAGCTGTCTCCGGCGCCAGACTTGCCACCAGAGGGGTTAGCACCTGAAGCAGGTTGGGAGTCAGCAGGGGTGGCCGCAGCGTCGGACATGGCGTCAGGGGATCTCGGGAAGGGCGCTATCGAGATGGCCCAGGGCCATCAAACCCAGTTACGAAACATGGCCGTTTCGTTACCAAACCAGCCTAGGGCAAAGGCCCGGACCCTGGTGGGTCAGGCAACCACCCTCCCCAAGCCCTGCAGGGCCGTGGCAAGGTGTATGTGAACGCTGATTCCGATGAGCGCCACCACCCGGGAAGCCTGCCTCACACTGCTGCTGCGCCAGGGTGAAGCGACCGCCGCTGCCTTGGCCCAGCAATTGGAGGTGTCGGTGCAGGTGACGCGGCGCCACCTGCGCAGCCTCGAAGAAGACGGCCTGGTGCAGGCAAGCCCCGCTACAGAGGGCCCAGGCAGGCCCAGCAACCGCTGGCAGCTGACCGCCCACGGTCAGAACCATTTCCCCGATGGCAGCGAAAACTTTGCCCTCGGGCTCCTGAGCTCGATGGCCGGCAGCCTGCCCCCGGAACAGCTGCAGGGCCTACTTGCTCACCAGGCCCTGCAAAAAGCCGGTGACTACCGCGACCGAGTCGGCCAGGGAGACCTCCAACATCGCCTACAGCGCATGGTGGAGCTACGGCGCGACGAGGGCTATGTGGCCGAATTTGCCGCCGATGGGGATGGCTGGCTGATGAGCGAGTTTCACTGCTCCGTAGTGCGCATCGCCGAACAATTTCCCTGTATCTGCGACCAGGAACTGCAACTGATCCGCCACACCTTTCCCGATTGCGATGTGCAGCGGGTGCAGTGGCGGCTGGAGTCGGGCCACAGCTGCGGCTTCCGCCTGGCACCGCGGTGACTGCCGAAATAATCCCAAATGCGCCGGATGGCAGCCCCCTGAGCCTGGCCGAATTGGCAGAGCTCGAGGCCACCCTGCTGCCGGCCCTGGAGCGCCACCAGCTGCGGCTACTGGCCCATGGCCTACGCACCCTGCAGACCATCTCCGGTCGGCGTGATGGCGCAGTGCCCAACCGCGATGCAATCGAAGCCTGGGCCCTTAAGCAGCCCGCCTGCGCCGGGGATGCCAGCTTTGCCGGCGCCCTGGCAGAGCAATTGCTACTGACGGCCGACCAACTGCAACGAATCCGCGAATTCCATAAAAAACCCACCGGCGCCGTAGGCGGTGAGGGCGCCCTAGGCAGGGAGGGGCCCCTCGAGCTGGAACTGGCCGAGCTCTGCAGCTGGGCCCAGCACCAAGCCAATCAGCGGCTTGCGATCATCCCTGCAGCAGTTACCGCCACTTCAGCGCCGCCATGAGCCAAAGCATTGCCGATGCGCTCAGCTTCTTTCGCTTGAGCTGTGGCCGCTGGCGCTCCCAGCGCAGTAGCCACCACCTGCTGCATCGCCGCGCCGAAGCCGGGGGCTCCTTTATTGAGGTGGTGGAGCTCGATGGCAGCGACCCCCGCTTGATCGCCATCGCCGAACTGCACGGCAAAAATCCCAAGGAGCTAGTGGGCGGCTGCCGGGTTACATGGAACGCATCAATGGCCTGGGACAGGGCTGGGGAAGACCATCAGGGCGAAAGCGTTTTTGGCCTGATCCCCACCGATAGCCAGGGGCGCAAGGGCCTGCTTTTACGGGATCGTGGCTACGCCGAAACCGCGCCGGTGGCAGGCCATTTCGCCATGGATGGCCGCGATGAACTGCTGCTCACCACTGGCTACGAAATGATGAACAGCCTGGAGCGCTTCAGCTTCGCCGGGCCCAATGTGCGCCTGCGCACCAGCACGGTCGAAGGCCTCTCCAACACGGCCTCATTTTGCGTGGAAACTCGCCTGGCCTGAGCTCGCTGGCGGCGGCAAAAGCAAGGCTCTAAAACGTTACGGACTGTGAGTCCTGCCCCAGGCTGGCGAATCCTGCCTAGGGCACACTTCTACGATCACCGGATTCGGATGCCGATGACGCGTGGCCCTGCCTCTCCTTAAGTACGCACCCACCACCCAAAACGCCCGGGTGAACCCCCTTCGGGTGGGTTCGGATGAGGATCCAAAGACTGGCTCCCTAGACCAGGCCATGGGTTACGAAGACCAGAACTTCGTGATCGAAACGGCCTACCGCCAAATCTTTTTCCATGCCTTCAAGGTCGACAGGGATCCCTACCTGCAGAGTCAGCTGAGAAATGGCCAGATTTCTGTGCGCGACTTCATTCGCGCCCTGTGCCTCTCAGACACCTTTACCCGCAGCTTCTACAACCTGAACAGCAACTACCGGGTGGCCCGCCACCTGGTCGAGAAGCTGCTCGGGCGACCGGTTTACGGCAAGAGCGAAGAAATTGCCTGGGCGGCCGTGATCATGTCCCGCGGCATCAAGGGGGCTGTCGATGACATCCTCAACAGCCAGGAATACCTCGACAACTTCGGCTACGACAAGGTTCCTTTCCAACGCAACCGCGTGGTGGGCTCCCGCGACCTGGGCGAAACCCCCTTCAACATCACCAGCCCCCGCTACGAGGCCTACTACCGCAGCATCAAGGGCTTCCCCCAAATGGTCTACACAGGGGTCGCCAAGGCACTCCCCGAACGGGCCCGCCAGCGCCGTGGCGGCTCTCCGGAGGACTATCTGCCCTGGGTGCGCTCCATGCCCGCCATGCGAACCCGTGGTGGCGGATCCGGCAACATCGGCATGGATTACATGGCCAAAGTCCCATACCGCAGCATCGGCAAATAGGGGTAGCAAGGCAGCCACGAAGTTGGCATCAGCTTGCAAAAGGCGGCCCCTAGGCCGCCTTTTTAATGGAAAAAAGGCGTGTCGAATTGCACCCAGACGAGTCAGAAAATCCTGACGGGCTGCCTGAAACCAGGCCAAGGATGGCAAAGTCGCGTCACTGATCCCGAAAAAATCCTGAAGCCGTGACCCAGACCCTCGCCTCCCTAGCTCTCATGACCCTGCGACAGCTCCGCGAGGTCGCCAGCGAGGCGGGCGTCAGTCTTTACAGCCGCAAGTCCAAGGAAGAACTGCTCGAGGCCATCTCCTCCCGCAAGGAGACATCGAAGCGCAACCTCAAGGCGATCGAAGCTGAGATGGGCCCCGCAAAGCGGCCTGCGGCCTTCACCAATGTGGTGTTTCTGCCCCGTGATCCCCAGTGGGCCTACGTGTTCTGGGAAATCTCAGATGTGGATCGGGCCCAGGCAATTGCAGCTGGCGCCACCCAGCTTTGCCTGCGGGTCGCTGACGTGACCGGTCTTAACGGCGGCTCCTCCCATCCCCACACCCTCCAGGAAGTTGTGGTCAACAGCCATGCCACTGAGTGGTACTTGCCTGTCCCCATGAGCGACCGGGATTACCGGGTGGAGCTCGGCTACCGCACCGCCATGAATGCCAGTGGTGGTGGCTGGATCTCTCTGGCCTTCTCCTCCGTGGCCCGGGTGCCTGCCCTGCACCCCAGCGAGCAGATCCTTGACCAATTTGTTCCCTTTTCGCTCGACACTCCCCCCGCAGCCATGCCGGGAGCAACGCAAGCCCCGGCTTCCACCCCCACGGACACCGGCTTGCACGAGCGCCTTTATCAAACGGCCACTTCCCAATTCCGCCGCCTCGGCCGGGGCTCTGAAGCCTTCCACGAATTGGAAGCAGCTGGCCTCGATACAAGCGAGCTAAATGCTTCGGGAGCGGGCCTCTGGGCCAGCGGCCGCAATGAATCCGGAGTTGGCGGTGTGGCCAGCCGTCAGCGTTCTTTCTGGTTGGTGGCCGATGCGGAATTGATCGTTTACGGCGCCACCGATCCCTCGGCCCGGCTGACCATCGGCGGTGAGGTGGTGCCCCTCTCAGCCGATGGCACCTTCCGGGTGCAGGTGCCCTTCCGCGACGGTGAGCAGCTCTATCCGATCGAGGCTGTGGCAGCCGATGGGGTCCAGAAGCGCAACATCACCCTCCAGTTCAATCGCATCACCCCCGAAGACAACAGCAACCCAGCCGATAAGGCCATCGCCGAATGGTTCTAGGGGCCTGAAATAGGGCCAGTGGGAAACCTGGGCTCTGGCGCCCCAGGTCCATTGAGAGCCCGAAACCTTTTCTGGTTGCTACTTGCTGCCTGCGGCTTGGCCGCACTGACCAGCTGCAGTGCCAATGGGCGCATATCCGGCTCTGCCCCCCCGGATCGCCCCCTGCCGGCGGGCATTGAGCTGGCTTTTAACCACCACCAGAATCACCACTACCGAAGCCCGATCAGTGGCCAGCTGCGGGAAGGTGACGACCTCGAAGCCTTCGTGCTTGAAAGCATTGCGGCTGCCCGGCAGGAAATTTTGGTGGCCGTCCAGGAGCTATCTCTGCCCAAGGTGGCCGAAGCCCTGGCCGCCAAAAGACAGCAGGGGGTGGTGGTGAAGGTGGTGCTTGAGAACACCTACAGCACGCCCTGGAGCCAGGAACACATGGCAGACCTGGTGCCCCACCAGCGCAAACGCCATCAGCAGATGGTGGCCCTGGGCTGGGGAGATGCGGTGCTGATCCTGCAGCGCGGTGGGGTGCCCCTCATCGACGACACCGCCGATGGCAGCGCCGGCAGCGGGCTGATGCACCACAAATTCATGGTCATCGACCGAAAAGTGGTGGTGACTGGCTCAACCAATTTCACCCCTTCGTGCATTCATGGCGATCCCGACGATCCCCAAACCCGCGGCAACGTAAACCACCTGCTGAGATTTCACAGCCCCGAACTTGCGGCGGTATTTGCGGCTGAATTTGAGCGCATGTGGGGCGATGGTCCTGGGGGAGAAGCTGATAGCCAATTTGGAATTGGAAAAGAAGAAGGCCCCCTGCAGGAGGTGATGGTGGGCGCCACCAAGGTGGGGGTGTTATTTGCTCCCCACCGGCGCCAAGACCCAAACCAGGGCCTGCTACTAATTGCAGACCTTTTGGCCCAGGCCCGCAAGAACATTGATCTAGCCCTATTTGTATTCTCGGAGCAGGGGGTTGCCGATGTCCTCGCCCAACTTCAAACCAAGGGAGTGGCGATCCGGCTACTGGCGGATCCAGGCTTTGCAAATCGCTCCTTTAGCGAAGTGCTGGATCTCCTCGGTACCCAACTTCCCGATCGAGATTGCAAATTAGAAGTGGGCAATAAGCCCTGGAAAGCGCCCCTCGAGGGGGTTGGAACTCCTCGATTAGCCCCCGGCGACAAATTGCACCACAAACTTGCAGTGATCGACCACCGCACCGTGATCACAGGCAGCTTCAACTGGAGCCCCTCTGCAGCACATCAAAATGATGAAACCCTTTTAGTGATCGAATCACCATTGCTGGCTGCCCACTTCAGCGATGAAATCGATCGCCTCTGGCGGGGCGCCGAACTTGGCATCACCTCCCGCTTAGAGCGCAAACAGCAACGGCAGCGCAACCGCTGTGGCAGTGGGGTGCAAAGGGCACAAAGAAATCAGAGAGACCCCAAAAAGGTCTTCGGCGGTGAGCTGGTGCGGGTATCGCAGAACGATTGAGTGGCTCGCCAAGAGGCTTACAATGGAGCAGCGTAATAGCGAAATCCAGCCAAAAGGTACAACACTAGGCACCAACCTTCGCGTCAACGGCCATTACCCGCCTGGTAACAACTGACAAGAATGCAGTATCTCACCAATCACTAGCTCCGCCTTTCTGCCAGTGCTAGTGATTGGTGAAATTGGGGATTTATGGAAGAGTTTTGAGTCACCGAAAAGCCCACAGGCTTCACCTAATACTGCCAAAACCCAAAAGAAACCATTATCTAAATATATCAGCATTCCAAAGACAAGCAATCACCAAGAAGCTTTAGAGGCTGACTTTATTGAAGGCATTCCGATGAAATCAATCGCCACTTGGCCGCCAAAGCGCAGAGAGAACTCTAAACGCAGGCTCTAAAACATGCGAACTCAAGCAACAAAGAAAACCCCCAATTAAATCATTAAGCAAAAGAATTCGCTTTTGCTACAAATCAAGAATGACTCTTGACGGATGGAGGTCGACGCGCGTATAAGTGTCTATAGGCAATCCCCCACAAATGCAGCCCAAACCATTTGACGCCTTCATGGGCAACATTCATTCCCAAAACGGAGAGGATGGGGTAATCGCCGAGCTCCTACAAAGGCTCGATCGGGCATCAATTGATTTATCAAATTGGTGTGTAGAGTATGGAGCATGGGACGGCAAACACCTCAGCAACACTTTTTCTTTAGTAGAGAAAGGCTGGAATGCAGTCTACATAGAGGGCGACTCAATTAAATACAAAGACCTTTTAAAGACAGTTGAGGAATATCCTGGCATCGTACCCATAGAGGCTTTCGTTGCCCGTGGAGCCAGCGATCCAAACTCGCTAAGTTCGCTGCTGGCGAAGACCTCACTTCCAAAGAATTTTGATTTGCTTTCAGTTGACATTGATTCCTATGACCTTGAGACCTGGGAAGGGTTGAGGGGCTATGAGCCCAAAATAGTGGTCATAGAGATAAACTCATCAATACCTCCAGGCGTTTACCATCGTTGCGACGATAATGTACAGGGCAATAGCTTCACATCTACCCAGGACGTAGCGCATCGCAAGGGCTATGAGCTTGTATGCCATACCGGAAACATGATATTTGTGAAATCAGAATTGCTTTCCATTATTGCCATAGACTCTTTGTACTTGAACAATCCCTCTCTATTATTCTGTTCAGACTGGCTCCCATCTTCTGCTATCTCCAATAAGTCGCTTCTCAAGCGAATAAGATCAAGGCTCCACTTTTGATCCAGAACTGCAGGGCCAGAAACCTATAAACCATTGCCTCAGGATGGCAGCGGAAACCAACGATTAGCCCTCAGGAATTAATCTGGCCATCAATAATCTCAAGGATTATTTCCTCAACTGAACGGCCCGACAACTGGGATCGACGAGTCAGATATTCCATGGTCTCATCTGAGACCTCCAAATCAATGCGCTTTGGATATTTAGAGGGATCCAAAGAAAAATCAAATTCTGCAGATTTGTCCCCAACCATAAAACCAATTAGCAGTGAATTACTCGTAAATAGCGCCAGAGCCAGAGCCAGAGCCAGAGCCAGAAAACTAGTCTTCCTTTCTGGATATGTCCAGGCTGAAGGCATCCTTTTCATTCAGGTACGCGACAACCGCCTCCCTCAAAAGGGCAAGAAGCTTTTTATTTTCAACAATCACCAACAGCTTAAGAGCAGTGTGCTCCTCCTCCGTAAGTGAAATGGTTACAAGTGGCACAAATCACACCATAGGCAATGAAACGATCCTAGACCCAGATAGCCGAGCAAAATGCCATTAATGCAGCAAGGCACTAAAGCACCGATCCCGTAAAAAAATTCCGTCGTACGAATAGCCCAAGCCAATCCAAATCAGCATTGCAAACTTCTAATTGGGGCCCCAACTGTTCTCAAAATCCCTATCGGTTTTCATTTGGACCCCGGCAGACCCCCAGCCCCTAGCATCGGCAAATCGCCCTGAGCTAGCTCCGCCTGCTTCGCCATGGACCCCCAAAACTGCTCCAGGATCCATACCCCCACCCTCGATGCAATCCAGCTGATGCTGCGGGATCTGCACACCCGCCACGACGAAATCCGCCACCGAGCAGCCTTTAGGGGCTGCACCAAGGAGCTATTGGCCGTGCAGCAGGAACTTGTCGACTACCTGCTCAACAAAAAAAGTGTCCTGATGGGCCAGTCGGGCTGTGAAAACACCAGCGAAACCCGCAACTACAACTCCTTCGTCTAGGTGACTGGGGGCGTGGTGACTGGGAGCGTGGTGAACAGGAGCGTGGTGATCGTTGGGGCAGGGCCCACCGGAGCCTGTCTGGCCCTGATGCTCTGCAGGCAGGGAATCCCCGTATCCCTGGTGGAGAGCAACCCAAAACAGGGTCGCCCCTTTCGCGGTGAAGCCCTAATGCCCTCGGGCCTAGGGGCCCTTGATCAGATGGGCCTTTTATCCCTGATCGATCCAATCCCCCACCGGGAGCTCAAGGGCTGGCGGTTTGTACTGAATCGCCGCGAACTGTTCCGTGTATCCGAACCCCTCGGCCCCTTGCCGGCCCAGTCCTGCACCCTGGTGAGCCAGGAGCAACTGATCGATGGGATGCTCGAGCAGGCAGCCAGCACCGGAAACCTCGGCCTGATTGCGAACCGCTCCGCCAGCGCCCTCAAGTTTGATCCCGAGAGGCGCATCAACGGCATCCGCCTCAGCGATGGCAGCGATCTAGCTGCCGCACTTGTGGTGGCCTGCGATGGGCGCCAGTCCCGCCTGCGCCAACTGGCCCAGATCAGCCTGGAGGGCGGGGATAGCCAGATCGACCTGCTCTGGTTTCAGCTGCCCTGCCCGGAGGGCAACCCCTTGGAGGGTCAATTCACCACCCTGGTCGGGGAAGCCGGGTTAATGAGCCTGTTCGAGAGCTGCACCGGTTCACTGCAACTGGGCTGGGTGATTAGCCCAACAGAAGCCAGTCCCCAACGCAGCCAGCAGCAGTGGCTGGACCTTTTTGCCAGCCTTTGCCCGCCAGAGCTGGCCCAATGGCTTGGCCAACAAAGCAGTGGGCTCAAGAGGCCCAGGCGCCTGAGTGTGCAGGTGGGCCAGGCCGAGCGCTGGTGGCGGCCAGGACTGTTGTTGCTGGGGGATGCGGCCCATCCGATGAGTCCGGTACGGGCCCAGGGAATCAACATGGCCCTCAAGGATGCCTGGATTGCCAGCCAAGAACTGGTCCCGGCACTATTGGGAGCGGAGCACCACCTCGATCAGGCCCTGGCCTGCATCGAGGCGCGGCGGCGACCTGAGATCAGCAAATTGCAGGCCCTGCAGGCAGAAGAGGCCAGGCGGGGCAAGCTGCTCCAGGGCCAGGGCCTCCTGCGTTGTGCCCTGAGCATTGGTGCCCCCCTAGTGGGCCCTGCCATTGGCCGCTACTGGAGCCAGCAGCAGCAACCGCTGCGCCAGGGCATTTCCGAGCCAAACGGCGCCATGATGGGTTAACCCCAACTGCTGACATGGCCAGGTTTCAGATCCGCACCGCTGCCCTAGTTGGCCTCATAACAGGCGCGGCCGCTCCCCTACTGGCCCTGCCGCTCCAAGCCAACCCAAAGGAAATTCCCTTTCCCAGCAGCGAGGAGCTGCGCCAAATCCAACTCTTCAGCCTCGATTGCGGCCGGGAAAACAGCATTGAACCCTGCCAAAAAGCCCGCGCCCTAGCCGATCCACTGATGGATCACCCACGCCTTGCCGCCTCCTGCAAAGACACCCTCTGGATCATCCGCGAGCAGGCCAAACCCCAATCCCCAAACACCTACCAACATCGAGAAATCCTCAACAAAGCAGGTTCAGATGTGCTGGTGTTTTGCAAACAGCAAACCGGCTCCGTATTGGGCAGCAGTGCCGACGACGGCAAGGGCAAAAAGAAAACTACTTTTGGCCTAATCCAGAACCAGACCCCCTAGGCCAGGGTTAACTTGGTGCCCCCAGCCAGGTGGCCCAGGCCGATGACCAATAGCAGTGCCGCCGGCGTGCGGCAGATCGCCCTCGACCACCCCTTCGACGACCAAAAACCCGGCACCTCCGGCCTGCGTAAGAGCAGCCGTCAATTTGAAACCCCCCACTACCTCGAGAGCTTCATCGAGGCGGTTTTCCAAGTGCTGCCTGGGGTGGTGGGGGGCACCCTGGTAGTTGGCGGAGATGGGCGCTATGGCAACGCCGGGGCCATTGGCGTAATTGCCCGCATGGCGGCGGCCCATGGGGTGGCCAAGTTGATCACTACCACCGGCGGAATCCTCTCCACCCCGGCCGCATCCCACCTGATTCGCCAGCACCAGGCCATCGGCGGGATCATTCTTTCGGCCAGCCACAACCCGGGTGGGCCGGATGGCGATTTTGGCGTGAAGGTAAACGGCGCCAATGGCGGCCCCGCCCCTGAATCGATCACCGATGCGATCTATGGGGCCACCAAAACCCTTTCTGGCTACAGGATTCTTGAGGGGGAGGCCGAAGCCCACGGCCTGAACCTGGCCAGCCCCGGCAGCTGCAACCTGGGCACCCTTCAGCTGGAGGTGATCGACGGGGTCGACGACTACGTGGCCCTGATGCAACGCCTATTCGACTTTGACCAAATAGCTGGGCTGCTGAAGGGCAATTTCCCCGTGGCGTTTGACGCCATGCATGCCGTGACAGGGCCCTACGCCGCCCGCATTTTTGAGGGGCTGCTGGGGGCGCCGGCGGGGACAGTGCGCAATGGCAAGCCGCTGGAGGATTTCGGGGGCGGCCACCCCGATCCAAACCTCACCTACGCCCACGACCTCGCCGACCTACTGCTCAAGGGCGACAACTACCGCTTCGGGGCGGCCTGCGATGGCGATGGCGATCGCAACATGATCCTTGGCCACAACTGCTTTGTGAACCCCAGCGACAGCCTGGCGGTACTGACGGCAAACGCCAAACTGGCTCCCGGCTATGCCGCTGGCCTGGCAGGGGTGGCCCGCTCGATGCCCACCAGCGCAGCGGCCGATGTGGTGGCCAAGGAGTTGGGCCTGCCCTGCTTTGAGACCCCCACCGGCTGGAAGTTCTTTGGCAACCTGCTCGATGCGGGCCAGATCACCCTCTGTGGTGAAGAGAGTTTTGGCACCGGCAGCGACCACATCCGCGAAAAAGACGGCCTTTGGGCAGTACTTTTCTGGCTGCAGATCCTGGCCCAAAAGCAGTGCTCCGTTGCCGATGTAATGGCAAACCACTGGGGAAGTTTTGGCCGCCACTACTACTCCCGCCACGACTACGAAGCCATCGCCAGCGATGCCGCCCACGGCCTCTACGACCGCATTAAGGCCATGCAACCTGCCCTACTGGGCCAAAACTTTGCAGGCCGCAGCATCAGCACCGCCGATGACTTCAGCTACACCGATCCGGTAGATGGTGCAGTCAGCACTGGCCAAGGCCTGAGGCTCCTGCTCAATGACGGCAGCCGGGTGGTGCTGCGCCTCTCAGGCACGGGCACCCAGGGCGCCACCCTAAGGGTCTACCTAGAGAGCTACGTGCCCGCCACTGGCAACCTCCACCAAGATCCCCAGTTGGCCCTGGGCGATTTAATTACTGCCATCGATCAACTGGCTGAAATTAAAACCCGCACGGGCATGGAGCACCCGACAGTGATCACCTAACTCTGATAATCAGACCTTGATCATTCTTGGGCCGCTGGGGTTTCCTCCGGGAACCAGCGGCTTTCTAGCTGCTTAACGGCCACATAGAAGGGCGGAACTACCCCCAGCGAGAGAACGGTAGCCACCAGTAGGCCGCCAAAAATCACACTGCCAAGGGACTGCTGACTATTTGCACCTGCGGTGGTCGCCACCACTAAGGGCAGGAAGCCCGCCAGAGATGCGATGGCGGTCATCAGGATTGGTCGCATCCGCGATTCGGCCGCTGCGATTGCCGCCTCGGCATAGCCCATGCCTGCGCCTACGTGCTCCTCGGCCACCTCCACAATCAGGATGCCGTTTTTAGCAGCCAAACCAATCAAGGTGACCAGACCAACCTGGGCGTAGATGTTGAGATCGATCGAGCGCAACGCCAGGAAAGCCAGGGCCCCAAGCATGGCCAAGGGAACTGTCATCAAGATAACCACTGGCGTTACATAACTCTCGTACTGGGCTGAAAGCACCAAATAAACCACCAAAATACCCAGGCCGAAAACCAGCACGCTGGCGTTGCCGGCAGATAGCTGGAGGGCAGCAATACCTGTGAAGGCGTAGCCAATATTATTGAAATCAAGAGATTTGAAAATTTGCTGGATCGCTGTAAGGGCCTGGCCAGAACTCTTACCTATGGCCTCCGCACCCTGCACCAAAATGGTGCGGTAGAGATTGTAATGGCTGATAACAGGGGGGGCACTAGATAGTTCTGCAGTCGCAAATTCCGACACCTGAACCAGCTTGTCATCCTTGCTTCTTACGTAGTAACTGAGCACATCCTCGAGGTTGCTGCGGCCGGGAGCCTCCGATTGGACATAGATATTGCGGACCTGGCCACTCTCATAGGTAAGGCCGGAGTAATTTCCACCTGCCAGCACAGCAATTGTTTGCATAGCCTGCTGAAAATCAACGTTAAGGGCTCCGAGAATGGAACGATCAATTTTGACGCCAAAGGCTGGGGCGCTGGGAATGAATTGGGTATAGAGGGTGGAGAATTGGTCACTGGCAGTGCCCTGGACAATCAGCTTTTTAGCCAGATCATCTAGCTGGGAAAAGCTATAGCCACCATTACTAAGGTCGTTAAATTGGAAATAGAAACCTCCTTGGGCAGAGAAGCCTGGAATCGCCGGCGGCTGGGAAGCGACAGCCAGACCAGAACCTAGCTTCTCCAGCTTGGAATTTAGGCGAGCCACAATCGCTGGAGCCTTGTGATCTGCTCCTGAGCGTTCTGCCAGGGGCCGTAGACCAAAGAAGAAGAGACCCTGGTCGGGGCTAGAGCCATTAAATCCAGAACCACTAATAATTCCCGCGGAGGTGAGATCCGGTTCCGTTTTAAGCACCTTGGCAATCTCCTTACCCATATTTTGGGTCTGGGAGAGGGAGGCTCCGTTTTGCAGTTGGTATATACCTAAGCCGTATCCCTGGTCTTCTTCAGGAATAAATGCTGTGGGCAGGGCTGAGAAGGCAAGCGCCGTAAGCACAATGCCCCCGGCCAAACCAGCCAGGATCAGCTTACGTTTTGCAATTAGTTGGATAAGCAGGGACGCATAGGTCTTTTCAAGCCGGCCGAACCACAAATTAAAGCCATCAAAAATCACAGCCAGCCTGCTTCCTGCAAAGCCAAACACCACCAGCCCAAAGACATAGGCCAATGGGCCGAAAGAGGCAGCACTAAAACGACCAAAGGCAAGACCAACCAAGAGTCCCCCCACGGTCCAGCCCCAGCCCTTTGGCTTAGGTGGGGCTTCAGAGCGAAGGATCAGGGCCGACATCATCGGCGAGAAAGTCAGGGCGTTAAAGGTGGAAATGGCAATCGAAAAAGCAATGGTTAGGGCAAACTGGCGATAGATAATTCCTATACCACCCGGATAAAAAGCTAAGGGCACAAACACTGCCATCAATACCAAGGAAGTGGCGACTAGGGCCCCGGTCAATTCACCCATACAGGCCATGGCCGCCTGCCGGGGTTTCATACCCCGTTCTAAATTTTTGGAGACCGCTTCAATCACCACAATTGCGTCGTCGACCACGAGACCGGTGGCAAGCACCAAGCCCAGCAGAGTCAACTGATTGATCGAGAAGCCGAAGATCTTGATAAAGGCAAAGGTACCGATCAAAGAAATCGGGATTGCCAGGCTTGGCACAATAGTGGCACGCCAGTTCTGCAGAAACAGAAACAGAATCACTAGAACCAACACAATCGCCAAGCCGAGAGCATCAACAACACCCTCCACGGCCGACTCAATGAATTGGCCAACATTGTAAATCTCAGTGAGGATAATCCCCGGGGGCAACTGGGATTGGAATTCATCCATCAGTTCAACTACCGCCTCTGACACCTGCAGGGCGTTGCTTTCAGGGGTTTGATAGATGCCAATCGTGACAGCAGGTTTGCCATTTATGTCTACCCCCTGGGTTGCGAAGGTGTTGAATCCATAGGTGGCCTCGCCTACATCGGCCAGGTGAAGCAAATTCCCGTTGGGTGATTTTCCAACAATCAGCTTGTTGAGTTGCTCAACCGACACCAAGTTGCCGTTGTCTTCCACCAGAATTGGATAGGTGAACAACTGATCACCTCCAGCCGGTGGCCCGCCAACCAGACCGCCCACAGCTACGGAGTTCTGACTTTTAACGGCACTCACCACCTGGTCTGCGGTGAGCTGGTTCGCGGTCAACTTGGATGGATCGACAAATAGCCAGAAAGCCGGGTTACTGCCACCAAAAAGAGTGGCCTGGGCGACTCCAGGTATGCGCTCCAATTGATAGAAAAGCTGCTCATAAATCAAACCATTGATGTATGGCGCGTCGTACTGGCCCTTTGTTGATGAGACCTGATACGCCAACAGAATCGAAGGGGTGGTTTGAATAACAGATACACCTGTGGCTTTTACCTGGTCGGGGAGCTGGGGGTTAGCCAATGAGACCCGATTTTGAACATTGACCTGGTCAATATTGATATCTGTTCCCTCGTCAAAAAATACATTGACCGTGCTTTGGCCCGTGTTTGTTGTAAGGGAGGAGATATATGCGGCCCCAGGCACTCCATTTATTTGCTGCTCCAGCACATTGGTGACTGCCTGTTCCGTAACCAGGGAGTTGGCACCTCCATAGTTTGCAGCCACCTGGATTTGGGGTGGAGCAATATTTGGCAGGTTTTCGATCGGCAAGGTGGGAATGGCGATCAAGCCCACCAAAATGATCAAGATGCTGCAGACCGTAGTTAGAACCGGTCTCTTGATGAAATTATCGGAGAGTGACATGTCCTAGCTCAGTTACTTCCATTGGCTATGGATACAGGCATCCCGGAGCGCAGCAGGGCAGTGTTACTAACCACCACTCGATCACCAGCCTTGAGCCCGGAAATCAAGGGATAGCGGTTCTTTTCCAGGGTTCCCAAGCGAACAGGCATTTGCACCACGATCGGGGTTTTAGGAGGAAGCTTTTCCAATTTTTCCTTACTTGCCAAAGGTATCTGGCTAGAGGTTCGAATCTTGAGAAGTACCTGACTAAGATTAAAAATTTGATAAACAAAAGGTTGCTGGGCCTGCATCATCACAGCCTGCACCGGCACCGAGAGCTGGGTACTTACCCCGGTAATTATGCGATTACGTACGTATTGCCCAGTTTTAAGCTTGCCGGAGAGGTTAGGGAAAGCAGCTTTTACCAAAACCGTGTTTGGAGAAGAAGTACTACCGCTAACGCCAAAATAGGGAGATATGAAAACCACCTTACCGAATCCCTTAAAGAGAGGATTTCCCTGCGTAACCAGCTCAACCGGCTGGCCCAATTCAACCCGAGAGGCCTGGGTGGCCGGCACGTCCATCAAGGTCCATAGAGAAGAGTTATCAACAATCCCCGTAATTGCCTGGCCCTGGCGCACATAGTCCCCCAGCTTGACCGAATCAAGATCACCAACTACGCCACTAATGGGGGCCGTGACGTACTTGTAGCCCAAGGTGGCTGCGCTGGCACGCACCTGGTCGCTACTTTGAATCGACTGGGTAACGTAGTAATCCCGATCGCGGGTGGAAACTGCGCCCTGCTCATTTAGAAAGATATATCGCTCAGCATTAACTCTGTCTTTGCGGGCAGCAGCAACACTAGAATTTAGCTCTGCTTTTTGTTGAACATTATCTAAAACAATTATCGGCTGACCGGCCTTAACCATTTGACCCTGCTTCGCCAGTATCTTTACCACTCGCCCATCAACTTCGGGCCTCAAAGCCACATCGGTGGTGGAAGCCAGCTGGCTAATCACCTCAATACTCGGGCTGAAGCTGGCATCCCCAATGGTTTGCACCTGCACCACCAGCGGCGGCCTAGGTGGGGGCGCAGACGAGCAGCCAGCCAAGGCCAGGGAACCCAAAAAAGGCAGCAACAGCAACTGCAATTTGGGGGTCACGGGGCTGGGCACAAAAGAAGAACAGCTTGGCGAAAGCTAACGGACCCGGCCGACTTTGACAGCGGAGCCATGCCGCAAATTCAATAGGCCGGCGCTGACCACCCGTTGACCTGGTTGCAGGCCCCGGATCACCGGATAGGAAGTGCCCTGCAACGGGCCCAACTGCACGGGGGTTTGAAGTGCGAATTGGCTGCCGGGTGGCAGGGAAGCCGTCGCCTCAGGCCTGCCACGGCCAGGGCGCCGCTCCAAATCGGCGCGGCTACCCAGCACATAAACAAAGCTCTGACCAGCCATTTGACTTACCGCCGTAAATGGCACGGCCAGGGCCCCGTAGCTGCCCAGTTCCAGCTGGGTGCGCAGCCGCAGACCGTTGCGCAGGGAAGGGTTGCCATTGGCAAAGGAGGCCTTGACCAGCAGCGATTGGCTGCCCACGTTGACCCCAGGATCCACAGAATTAACCACCCCAACCTCAATCGGGCGCTGGTTGATCGGATCAAGCAGTCGCACCGTTAGTCCTGGCTTCAGCCGATCGGCGTAGATCGCCGGCACATCGATGCGGGCCAGGAGGCGGCCGCTGCCCACCATCTTGGTCAGGGGGCTACCCGCCTGAATCACGTCGCCGGCCTTGACCACAAGGTCAGCCACCGTGCCACTGATGGGGGCACGCAGCTGCCTGAAGGCGAGATCCGCCTGGCGAGCAGTGAGCGCTTCACGGGCGGCTATGTACGACTGGCGGGCCTCGTCTCTCTGCAGGGAACTGGCCGCACCCTGCTTAACCAGATAGGCGTAGCGCTCGTAATTGAGCTTGCTGGTTTGCATCTGGCCGCGCAGGCTGGCCACCTCAGCCCGCAGCTGGGTCTGGTCGAGCACCAGCAACAACTGGCCCTGGCGAACCGCATCCCCCTGGCGAACAAGCAACTGCAAAATCCGGCCGCTGGCCTGGGCCGCCAATTGCACCTCCTGGGCCGCCTCCAGGGTGCTGATTGTGTCGACCAGGTCGCTGAATCGGGTCAGGGCCACCGGCTGGGCCTGCACGGTCGGCAAGCGTTTGGCAGCGGGATCCGACGATTGGCAGGCGCCCAAAGTAAGGGCCGCCATAAGCAAACATGGCGCAGCGAGCTGGCGTAATGGGGCCACGGGAGTAAGGAGGGCAGCCATGGCCGGAGCGTATCGCCAAGGGGCCGATGATGGCGGTGTTGGCAAGCGCCATGGCGCAACCTTGAGCGACCTCTTTGGGCACCAACGCGAAGTCACCTTGGCCAAGGTCGCCCCCCTGGCCGATCGCTTGCGCCCCAAAACCCTCGACGACTTCGTTGGCCAGGAGGGGATCCTGGGGGAGGGGCGCCTGCTGCGCCGGGCAATAAGCGCCGATCGGGTCGGCAACCTGATCCTGCATGGCCCGCCGGGGGTGGGCAAAACCACCCTGGCCAGGATCATCGCCGGCACCAGTCGGGCCCATTTCAGCAGCCTCAACGCCGTACTTGCGGGAGTGAAGGATCTACGCCTGGAGGTGGATGCGGCCAAGGAGCGGTTGGAGCGCCATGGCCTGCGCACCACCCTTTTCATCGATGAGGTGCACAGGTTCAACAGTGTCCAACAGGACGCCCTCCTCCCCTGGGTGGAGAACGGCACCCTCACCCTGATCGGCGCCACCACTGAAAATCCTTTTTTCGAGGTCAACAAGGCGTTAGTGAGTCGCTCACGCCTATTTCGGCTCCAACCCCTCGAGCGCCCCCACCTGCTGCAGTTGCTGCAGCGGGCCATCCGGGACCCGGAAGTGGGTTACGGCAACAGGGCAGTGGTGATTAGCGAAGAGGCCGCAGCCCACCTGCTGGATGTGGCCGGTGGCGATGCCCGCAGCCTGTTAAACGCCCTGGAATTGGCCGTGGAGACCACCACCCCAGACAGCGAAGGGGTGATTGCAATTGATTTGGCCATCGCTGAGGAATCGATCCAGCAGCGGGCCGTTCTCTACGACAAACAGGGCGACGCCCACTTCGACACGATCAGCGCCTTCATCAAATCCCTGCGCGGCAGTGATCCCGATGCCGCCCTCTTCTGGTTAGCTCGCATGGTGGAGGCGGGTGAAAATCCCCGCTTCATCTTTCGGCGCATGCTGATCTCCGCCGGCGAAGACATCGGCCTGGCCGATCCCCAGGCGATTGTGGTGGTGGAAGCCTGCGCCGCGGCCTTTGAGCGGGTGGGTCTGCCTGAGGGCCTCTACCCCCTGGCCCAAGCAACGCTTTACCTTGCCGGCGCAGAAAAAAGCAACAGCCTGCTGGGCTTTTTTGATGCCCTCAAGAGCGTCAAGGCCACCTCCAAACAGCAGGTGCCAGCCCACCTGCGGGATGCCAATCGCGATGGCCAGGCCTTCGGCGATGGGGTGGGCTACCGCTACCCCCATGCCTACGCCGAGCACTGGGTGGCCCAGCAATACCTTCCCAAGGGCCTGCAGGGGGAGGTTTTCTGGCAGCCGGGCCAGCTGGGATGGGAAGGCCAGCAACGCCAGCGCCTTCAACAGCGTCGTGCCGCCCAGTTGGCTGCGGCCGCCGAAACTGCCGCCGACCAGGGCGATGTGCTGAGTAGCGGCCCGGCCGACCCCCATTTGGAGCGCTGGCTCCAACGCCAGGCCGCCGCCGAGGGCCAGCGCCTGGACCTACTGCGCCGCCGGCTTTGGCAGGGAGCCCAATGGCAACGCCACGATCGGGTGTTGATCCTGGAAGCCCAGTCGTTGCTGTGGGCCCTTGATCCGATGGAAGCCACGCCGGAGGGGCAGGTGGTGATCACTGTTGGCGATAGCGCCTGCCAGGAGCGCCTAGGGGCCCAACTACAACTGCTCGACAGCCTGCGCAGGCCCGAGGTGCTGGTCTGCCCTTACGACGACCCTGCCAGCCTGGCCCGCCAACTTGACCAGAACAACACCGACCCAAAGCAGCCTCGCTTTGAGTGGATTGCGGCCCGCCAGCCCTGGCGCCAACTGGGACAAGACCCCCTGGGACAAGACCAACTAGTTGCCTGGCTGGCAAGCCTGCAGGCCCAGATCGTGCCCAAGGGCCAATGGCGCCTGCTTTTCAGCCACCCCCAGATCGGACCCGCTGCCGGCCTGCTGGCCCTGGAAAGGGAATCGGGCCAATCAAAATCAGGACAGGCCAAATCAAGACAGGCCCTAGAAGAGCTGGCCCGCCATGAGGGGGCCATGTTGCAGGCAGCCCAGGCCCCCCATCTCCGCGCCGCCGAATGGTTGCGCAAAAGGGGCTGGCAGGTCAGTGAGCAGGGCTGGCAGGAAAGCCTCAAGCTGGAGATCGGCCAAGGGCACCTGCAGCGCTGGCTTGCCCCCGGCAGCTCCTATCGCAGCCAAATGGAGGCCTTCCTCGGGTCAGAGATTCCCAGCCAGCAGCTCAAGCAACTGGAAGCGGGCCTGGGCGCCAGGCTTCAGCAAACGATCCCCCAACAGCTAAACCACACCCTGCTGATTGCTAACTAGCGGCCCATGGCCCCCACCTGCAAAGAGGCCATCAAAAAGGCCAAATGGGCCAACACCGAATCACCGCACTGATCTGGGCAGACCGGGTCCGCTGTCTCCCTGCGGGCCCCGGCAGCCCTTTCAGGCAACTGGAAGCGCACCGGCAAGCCCGCCACCACCCCAGCCGCCGAAAGGGCGTCCTGGCGAGATGCTTTCAAAATTGCCGCGCGCAGGCCAAGGCTTTTGAGGTTGGTGTTCAACCAAGGCGACCAACCCTGCACCTGCCTTTCAATCAGGCTGCGGCCAGAGGGCGAATCCAGAAATGCCGATACCTTTTCCACCCGCACCGAATAGACCTTGAGAAGGGCTGATCGGAGCTCGGCGGGGCTGTATTCCGTGCGATCTAGATCCTCAAGTAGGCGCCTATTGGTGACGGTTTTTTGACGCAGAAAACCAGTGAGCGCAGACCGGTCGTCGCTGGCCCCTGCAGTGGCACCAGTTACCGCCAAAGAGGGTGCAGGGGCCAGGCCTGCCCAGGCCAGCCATATCGCCCCAAATGCCCCTAGCCAAGCGCGGGAACCGCTGGCCGTCAGCCCCCTTCGCACCATGGCGCTTGCCCTGCTTTAGGGGCCAAGGATAGGGGCCAGGGCTGGCGTCACCGCCGCCCAGAGCCAGCCGTTTTGCAGTCCCATGCGCGGACTCAGGGTCAGGCCCTCAACTCGGTGATGGAGCTGGCATTGCCGGTGATCAAAACACCAATGGGCCAGCTCCTCTGCCAGGGAACGGCGCCGCCACTTAATCGCCGCCTCCTTGGCTACCCAACTGGTCAATACCGCCAACCGCAGCGCATCCCCCCCCAGCCCCCGCAGCTGGGCAGCCTCCTCTTTTGGATAGAACCTCTCCAACAGGGCCACCGCATCGAGGCGGCGGTCGGCCCGCTCGAGGTCCACACCAATCGGCTCGGGGCAATAGCCAATCAAAAGCCCATCGCCGCTGTGGCTCAAGCTCACCCAACCGCAGCCCTCCAGGAGCTGGGGCGCCTCACCGGGGGGGCTGTGCAGGGGCACCTGGGCGGGATCGCATCCCAACAGAGGAGCTAGCTGCTGGCGGACGGCCGCACGGCTCTGCCAATAGCGCCGCTGGCCGGGCGGGGCCAATCGACCACCCCAGGCCAATTCCTGGCTGGAGAGAATCGCCGCATCCACCTCCCCAAGGGGTTGGAGCCACAACCTCGGCCCAGGCTCCAGGATCGGTCGCCGCAACGCTTCCAAGGGGACCCCTAGGCTCCAGCCATTGTTGCCCCCTGCAGAAATGACCCTAAAAATCGGTGATCCGGCACCCGATTTCAGCCTGCCCAACCAGGAAGGCAGCCCTGTCAGCCTCAAGGACCTCCGGGGCCAGAGGGTGGTGATTTATTTCTATCCCAAGGACGACACCCCCGGCTGCACCAAGGAAGCCTGCAATTTCCGGGACCAGTGGGCGATCTTCCAACAGCAGGGCATCCAGGTGCTGGGCATCAGCAAGGACGGGGCCGCCAGCCACGGCAAATTTGTGGTCAAATACAACCTCCCCTTCACCCTGCTCACTGACGCCGAGCCCTGCCCGGTGGCCGAGGCCTACGAAAGCTATGGGCTCAAAAAATTCATGGGCCGCGAATACATGGGCATGATGCGCCACACCTTTGTGGTGGATGCCGAGGGCAAGCTTGAGCTGATCTACCTGAAGGTGAAGGCCGAAGAAATGGCCGACCAAATCATCGGCGATCTGGGCCTGGCCTAAGGGCAGCAAGGGCCTCTAGGGCCAGGTTGGGGGCCAGCCTGAGGCCAGCTGCCAGGGGCAAATTAGGTGCCAGGGTTTCACCCAGCAAAGATCGAACCAGGGGCTCCAACTCAGCCCCGTCGCCCCCCGTTAGCCAAAGCTGCAGTTCGAGCTGGCCAAGCCTGGCCTGGCTGGCTGCCGCCTCTATGGCTGCCGCCGAAATCGCCGCGGCCATGCCCCAGAGCACACCAGCTCGGAGTGCGGGCTCCGTCGATCGGGGCCAGCTCGACTCGGGATCCAGCAAGTTCAGGGCCGGTTCAGCATTGACCAGGGGCAACTGATCTGTGGCCGCCGCCAAACTGCGCCACTGCAGCTGGGCACCGGCCTGAAGCCTGCCGCCCGCAAAGTTGCCGTCGGCTCCAACCCGCGTGAGGCTCAGGGCCGTGCCCGCATCAGCCACTAACACCGGCCGGCCTGGGCTTTGGCGCCAGGCCTGCCAGCCCACCAGGGCCCTATCCACCCCAAGCCAGGGCGGTGCCTGGCCCAGGGGCACGTCTTCAAGCCTGAGCCGCAGGGCCGGATCCAGATCGAGCGCTTGGCCCTGGATTTGATCTGGAACAGGGCCCACGGCGGCCCAGGCCACCAAGGGATCCAGCGGTGCTTCAGGAGCTCCATGGCCACAGCGCAGGTCGCCGGGCCTACCTAGCGCCCAATGCCAGCGACTGTTACCTATTAGTAGCCAGCGCCCGGCGCCCGTAGCCACCTTCAGATTCCTTCGCCCATCACACCGGGCAAGTGAATCCCGCATTCCTGTTTAAGGCCACCAAAACGGGTCGCCCTGCCACTGAGCTCCGCGCCATCGGGCGCACTGGAATGCCAATCACCCACGGTGGAGTAACCCTGCTCAAACAGGGGGTGCTGGGGCAGGCCATTTTCCTGCATGTAATAGAAAACATCCCGCTTGCTCCAGCTCAGCAGGGGCCGCAGCGACCAGCGCTCTCGCACCGGATCCAGAACCTGCATCGCATTGCGGTGATCGGTTTGGCGGCCACGCACGCCACTCGCCCAACAGGTAACTGCCAGGGCGTCGAGGGCCTGATCTAGGGGGTCAACCTTGCGAATGCGGTGATAGATGTTGAGATCCTCCACGGTTTCGGTTTGCCAGAGCCGACCATGCAGGGCCTCCATCCGGGCTGGGCTCATCACGGCCTGGGCCACATACAACTTCAGCTCCAGCTGCTGGCAAAGCTGCTCGGCGTATTGGTAGGTCTCGGGTGGCAGATAGCCGGTGTCAACCCAGATCACCTGTACTTGCTTGCCGGATGTCTGCGCCAGGCCGCTGACCATATGCAGCAACACAGCCGCCTGGATGCCAAAGCTGGTGGTGAGGGCAAAGCCATCGCCAAAGGTGGCCTGGGCCCAGACCAGGCGCTCCTGGGCGCCCAGGGGTTCCAGCCGGGTGCGTGCCTCCTCCAGATCGATCTGCCGACCTTGGCAATCAGAGGGATATCTGGGGGCTGGAACAGACACCATCAATCCATCATCCCTTGCCGCCCTGGCTCGTGGTTAGGGTTCAACCCGATGCACCGTAAAAGCCAGCGATGACAGCCGCACCGGTGGTGATTGTGGGCGGTGGCTTCGGGGGGCTTTACACGGCCTTGGCCCTGGCAGCCCGCCGCGGCCATCCCCCAATCCTGCTGATTGAACCCAACGAGCGTTTTCTGTTTTTACCCCTGCTCTACGAACTGCTGAGCGGCGAGGTCCAGAGCTGGGAAATAGCCCCCCGCTACGACACCCTGCTGGCCGGCAAGGGGGTGGCCTGGCTCAAGGACCGGGTCAGTCGGATCGATGGCAATCTGCACACAGTGGAGACAGCCTCGGGGCAAAAACTGCCCTACAGCCGCTTGGTGATTGCCACCGGAGCCCGGGTCAACAGCTTTGGCATTCCCGGCGTGGAAGAGCATTGTTTGGGCTTCCGCAGCCTGGCGGATGTGGAGCAGCTCCAGGCCCTAGTGGCCCAGCTGCGGCGGACTCAAAGGCCCCTCCAGCGGCTGGCGGTGGTGGGAGCCGGCGCCAGCGGCGTGGAATTGGCCTGCAAATTGGCCGACAGCCTGGCGGGCAGTGCCGCAGTGGAACTAATTGAGCAAGGTGAAACCTTGCTAACTGCGGCCAAATCCTTCAATCGAGAACAGGCCAACTTGGCCCTAGTGCGCAAAGACGTGCGCCTGCGCCTACGCACCCAGGTGGTGGGTGTGGCCGCAGGCCAGCTCAGCCTGCAAACCAGTGCAGCGGGGCAGGCAGGTGGCGCGGCAGGGCCGCTCTCCATTGAGAAACTGGCCGTAAACGGGGTGATCTGGACCGCCGGCCTCAAATTTGAGGCGCCCAGCATCGAGCCTCCGGCCGCCACAGATCGGAGGGGCCGCCTGCTTTGCCAGGCCGACCTCCAACTGCTGGGCCATCCGAATCTTTTTGCCCTGGGAGATATCGCCCAGGTGGAGGGGGATGAGCCCTTGGCTGCCACCGCCCAGGTGGCTTTCCAACAGGCAGAAAACCTGGCCGCAAATCTGCCAAAGTCGTTGGCGGGCGAAGCCCTAGAGCCTTTTCAATACAACGATCTCGGCGAAATGATGAGCCTCGGCGAAGGCGATGCTGCCCTCACCGGCGCAGGGCTCACCCTGGCCGGGCCGGCGGCCTTCCAATTGCGCCGGCTGGCCTACCTCTCCCGCCTACCCAGCAAGGGCCACCAACTCAGGGTGGCCACAGGCTGGCTGAGCAACACCAGCTGGCTGAGCAGTCTCAATTGGTTGGCCAAAAGCTGATGGGCCCACGCCCTGTCGCCGGCCTTCTGCTCGACGCCATGGGCACCTTGATCGGGCTGCGCCAGTCGGTTGGCAGCACCTATGCGGCGCTGGCTGAACGCCATGGCATCCAGGTGGATGCTGCCGCCATCGACCGGGTTTTCCCCCAGGTTTATGGGGCCGCACCTCCCTTGGCCTTTCCAGGCCTCGGCAGCGAAGAACTGGCGGCGGCGGAACTGGCCTGGTGGGGCGATCGCATTGAAGAAGCCCTAGGCCAGCCGGTCAGCGGCGAATTGAAACGGGAGCTGTTTGAGCATTTTGGCGAACCCGAGCAATGGCGGACCTATCCCGAGGTGGCAAGCCAATTGGAGAAATGGAAGGGCCGGGGCTTGAAATTGGCCGTTGTCAGCAATTTCGACCAGCGTCTCCATCGCCTACTCGAGGGCCTGGGCCTTAGCCAGTGGTTGGATGCGGTGGTGATCTCCAGTGCGGCAGGCGCCGCCAAGCCCGATCCGGCGCCCCTCCAGCAAGCCCTCAAACTTCTTGATCTGGCGGCCGACCAGGTGTGGCACGTGGGCGATAGTGCCGCCGACCAAGCCGCGGCAGCTGCTGCTGGCATTCGCTGTGTGCTGGTAAAACGCCCTTGAAACAAGGTGTGCTGGCTGGCCGCACCGCAGGCCTTCGGCCCTCCCAGCGGCGGCGGTTGGAGCGGCTATGCCATCGCCGTCATCCGGAGGACGGAATTGCCGAACTGCTTTGCCTGCAGCGCCTAGCCGCTGAAGCCCGGGAGCTGGAACTGCCGATCAGCCTGGTGATCGATGGGCGGGGCATCGGCCGGTTGATCTGGGTGGGCCCCCTTGAGCAATCCTCGCGCCTGCTCGACCACCTGGGCGGATCCAACCGCCGCCAAGGTTCCGAACTCCGGCTGGTGACCTGCTGCGGGCGCAGCAAGCAGCTCGAACCCGGCGACCAGGAAGGCGTGGTGGGGCTGGATATGGCCCCGAGGCTTTGGCTTCGCTACGGCGACAAACCAGGTTCGGGCGGCCAATGGCCAGCCCTACTGCTCAGCCCCCAGAGGGGCGAGGGCGATCCCTGGCCGCCCCTGGGAGCAGACGATCTGGCGGTTCTTTGTGCCACCAACCCGGCCAGCCTGGGGGCCGAGGAAAGCGCCGAGCGGCCAACCCACAAGGCCGTTGAGAATGGTCCAGAGCGGGTACTGCTGCTAGCCCTCACCCCGGGCGATCGGGGGGCAGCCCAACGGCTGATTGGCGAATTGGAGGGGCTGGTGCGCAGCGCCGGCTCTGAACCGGTGGGAGTGGTCGAGCAGCGCCGCAGCCAGGTGTCAGCAAAAACTATTTGGGGGGAGGGCAAGGTGGCAGAAGCCGCCCTGGAGGCCCGCAGGCTTGGGGCCAGCCTGGTGGTCACCGACAGGGAACTGACCCCGGTGCAGGCCCGCAATCTGGAGAGGTTGCTGGATCTGCCCGTAAGCGATCGCAGTGAATTGATCCTAGACATCTTTGCCCAACGGGCCGCCAGTGCTGCAGGCCGGTTGCAGGTGGAATTGGCCCAGCTGCGCTATCGCCTGCCCCGGTTAAGTGGCCGGGGCCAAAGCCTCTCGCGCCAGGGGGGGGGCATTGGCACCCGCGGGCCCGGGGAAACCCAGCTGGAAAAAGATCGCCGCACGATCGCCGGCCGCCTCGAAAGGCTGCAGCGCGAGGTGGGCCAGCTAAGTGCCCACCGGGCGCGGCTAAGGCAAGGCCGCTCCCAACTGCGGCGCCTCGCCCTGGTGGGTTACACCAACGCCGGCAAGAGCTCCCTGCTCAATGCCCTCACCAAGGCCACGGGCCAGGACGCCGTTTTGGCCGAAAACAAACTTTTCGCCACCCTCGATCCCACCACCCGACGACTCGAGCTGCCCGACCCGGAGGGGGGAGCTACCACCCCGCTCCTGCTCACCGACACCGTGGGCTTCATTCGCGATTTGCCCCCGCCGCTTGTGGAGGCCTTTCGCTCCACCTTGGAGGAAACCCTGGAGGCCGATGGGCTGTTGATCGTGGTGGACCTCTCCGATCCAGCCTGGCCAGAACAGTGGCGCACCGTAAACGCCATCCTCGATTCCCTGGGCGCGAATTCCCCAAGGCGCCTCGTGGCCAACCAAATCGATCGCTGTCCGGGAACGGAACTGGATCGGGTCAAGGCCCTGGAGCCCGATGCCCTGTTCATCTCAGCCACCGAAGGGCTAGGGCTTGCCCACTTAAAAAGCCAACTACGGCAATGGCTGGCCAACTGTGGCAGCATCGGGGATGGCGAACCTTTTATCTCCTAGCTCGGCCATGGTCATCCAACTCGGCGACACCGTTCCTGATTTCACCCAAGATTCCCAACTCGGCCCGATCAACCTCTACGACTTCGCTGGCGACAGCTGGGTTGTGCTGTTTTCCCACCCCGCCGATTACACCCCGGTGTGCACCACCGAATTGGGTGAGGTGTCGCGGCTTCGTCCCGAGTGGGAGAAGCGCAATGTCAAAACGATGGCCCTGAGCGTTGATTCAGCCGAAAGCCACACCGGCTGGATCTGTGACATCAACGAAACCCAGCAGACCAGCGTCGACTATCCGATCCTGGCGGATGCGGACAAAAAGGTGAGCGATCTCTACGGAATGATCCACCCCAATTCGCTCAACAACCTGACCGTGCGCTCGGTGTTCATCATCGACCCAAATAAAAAGCTGCGCCTGCAGATCACCTATCCCGCCAGCACCGGCCGCAATTTCAATGAAATTCTGCGGGTGATCGATTCCCTGCAACTCACCGACAACCACCAGGTCGCCACCCCGGTGAACTGGCAGGACGGCCAGGATTGCGTTGTGGTGCCCTCGATCCCCACGGAAGAAGCCCGCGGCAAGTTCCCCAAGGGGGTCACTGAGATCAAGCCCTACCTGCGCATGACCCCCCAGCCCAACCGGTAGGTAGCCGCTGCATGCGGGTTCTGGGCTTGATGAGCGGCACCAGCGCCGATGGCGTTGATGCCGTGCTGGCCAACTTCGCGGGGCCCCTAGGGCGGCCCCGCTGGAAAATATTGGGGCGGGCGGCGATTACCTATCCAGCCGCCCTCCGCCAACAAATTGTGGCCGTGGGCCAGGGCGAACCCACCAGCGCCTCGGCCCTATTGGAATTGGCCGAAGAGCTCACCAACCAGCACGCCCTCGCGGCCCGCTCCTGTGACCCCACGGGCCAGGCCCAACTGGTTGGCTGCCACGGCCAAACCCTCTGGCACAGGCCGCCAGGGCCCGAGCGCCTTGGCGCCAGCTGGCAACTACTTAGGGCACCCCAGCTGGCCCAGCAGCTGAACAGGCCGGTGGTGTTCGATTTTCGCAGCGCCGATTTGGCCCTTGGCGGCCAGGGGGCACCCCTGGTACCGGCGGCAGATGCTGCCCTACTGCCTGCCATTGGCGGCTGGCGGGCCCTGCTCAACCTGGGCGGCATTGCCAACCTGACCCTGCTGCCACCGGCCCAGGGGCCTGAGGCCAGAGCGTCAGTTTTGGGCTGGGATTGCGGCCCGGCCAACAGCCTGGTGGACATGGCCGTACAACGCTTTAGTGCTGGTGAGCAAGGTTTTGATGAAGGTGGCCTCTGGGCCGCCAAGGGGCAGGTGGATTGGGGAGTAATCGAGGAATGGCTCCAGGAGCCCTATTTCCAACAAGTGCCACCCAAATCCACGGGCCGGGAAAAATTTGGCCAATCCGACCTGGAACAGCGCCTGGCCAGACTGGAAAAGGCCAGCCAGCTCGATGCGGCCGATGCGATCGCCACCCTCACGGCCTTCACTGCTGCGGTGGTGGCCCAGGACCTGGCCCTGGCACCTCCGGCCCTAGAGCTGCTGGTGGCCGGGGGTGGGGCCCGAAACCCCGTGCTGATGGCCCAGCTACGCAGCAGGTGCCGCGGCCTGGCGGTCGAATCCATGGCGGGGCTGGGGATTGGGGAGGGCGACCGGGAGGCCCTGGCCTTTGCCCTACTGGCCTGGTGGCAACTGAAAGGCCATCCAGGCAACTTGCCCTCGGTTACAGGGGCAACACGGCCAAGCGTGCTCGGGGTCTGCGTAAGGCCCGGCTAGGCCAAGAGACTGGCTAGGCCAAGAGGCTGGCTAGCTGGGGCGCAGCAGGCGCAGCCGCCTGGGGGCACCCCGCAGCCGCTGGGGCTGCTGCCGTTCCTGTTGCTCGAGGGCTTGGCGAAACTGCTGGGAATCGGCCAATACGGCAGGGGCCTGGCCCATGGGCGCAGGGCGGGCCCGCTCGAGGCGCTCCACCCCTTGCTGGATCAGCACCTTGGCCATGTTGCTGACCGTGCGGGATTCGCCCTCGGCCAAATCGGCCAAACGCTGGCAAAGCTCTTCAGGCAGCACCACCTGGACCCTGGGGGATTTGGGGCGGCCACTGGAGGAGGTCTGCCTAGTCGCCACGCACTGGTTGGGCCTTTGGGATACCCCGAAGTGTACAGAGATGCGCAAGGGTAGTATCCACGACTATGATTGAGCCATAAACGCCCGCCAACCCTGGAGGCCATTCCGTGGCACGCACCCTCACCCCAGCCGTCAAAGCTTCTGCCCCCGCCATGCGCAGCCGCAAGCGCACCAGCACCGAGCGCAGTGATGTGCTGGTTTCAGCGGTGATCAGCACCTACCTGCTCACCCACCTGCACCACGTGCTGCAACGGGCCGAATACGGGGCCGACCAGGAGGGGCGCCAGGCCCTCGCCGCCAACTATGCGGAGCTGCGCAAGGTGCTTTGCCTCGACGCCCGCAGCATGGAAGATGCCTCCGCCTGGGGTACGCCAGAAAGCGAAGCAGCTGTTGCCGCCTGAGGGCAGGCTTAATAGGGTTGGCCAGTCCTGGCCCCCTTCCATGCCCGAGCTAATCAGCGACGCTGCCCAAACCGGCAACGCCGCCGCCCTCTACGGCCACATCAGCTCCGATAGCGAGCTCACCCAGGCGCTCTTTAGGCAGGCCCTCCAGGATCCCAATGGGGCCCTGGAGCGGATCGTTGCCATCGGCGAGCAAGTCGGACTATCGGTCACGGGCGATGAGGTGAAGGCCCACATCGCCTCCCTCGATGACAGTGCCAGCAAGCTTTGGCTGCTGAAGGCCCGCGGGGGCCTCTGATGTGCGGGGGCGCTGGGCAGGCCTGCCCAGCCCGCCGCCCTGGGCCCAACTGAAGAAGAGCCAGTAGCTCACGATCGCCAGACCGGCGGCCACCACCAGGGCCGCCACCTGCTCAATGCGCTTGATCATGGCTGCCGCACCGGTTTGCGTGGTTTGAGTCTGCCCGAAGCCCTAAAAAGCCGAAAAGGCCAACAGGGATGATGGGGTTCGGCTGATAACAGCCCCCTTCGCCACTCCGTCAGGCTCCGTGCTCCGTCTCGAACGCATCGGCAAGATTTATCCCACCGGTGAGGTGCTGCGAGATGTCACCTGGGAAGTTAAAGCCGGAGACCGGATTGGCCTGGTAGGGGTCAACGGGGCCGGCAAATCGACCCAGATGAAAATCATTGCCGGCCTGGAGGAACCCAGCAGCGGCCTGGTGGTGCGCCAGGGTGAGCCCCGCATTGCCTACCTCCAGCAGGAGTTCGATGTGGATCCCGAGCGCAGCGTGCGCCAGGAACTATTCCAAGCCTTCGGTGAGGCCGCTGAGGTGCTCGACCGGCAAAAGGCCGTAGAAGATGCCATGGGCAGCAACAGGGCCGCCAGCGACCCGGACCATCTCGACGAGCTGATCCATGAATTGGGTCACTTGCACAGCCGCTTTGAGGCTCTACACGGCTACGAACTGGAAGCCCGAATCGATAAGTTGTTGCCCACCATTGGCTTCAGTGCCGAGGGGGCGGAACAACTAGTAGGCGACTATTCGGGCGGCTGGCAGATGCGCATTGCCCTGGGGAAAATCCTCCTGCAGGAGCCCGACTTACTGCTACTCGATGAACCAACCAACCACCTAGACGTCGAGACGATCCAGTGGCTGGAGGGCTACCTGGTGGAGCAAAGCGCAGCTTTGGTGGTCATCAGCCACGACCGCACCTTCCTGGATCGGATCTGCAACCAAATCGTGGAAACCGAGCGCGGCATCTCCCGCTCCTACCTCGGCAATTACAGCGCCCACCTGGAGCAAAAAGCCTTCGAGCGGGAAGCCAACCAGGCGGCCTTCGACCGTCAGCAAAAGGAGCTGAGTAGCCAACAGGCCTACATCGACCGCTTCCGGGCCAGCGCCACCCGCTCCACCCAGGCAAAGAGCCGGGAAAAATTGCTCGACAAAGTCGAGCGGCTCGAGGCCCCCATGGAGGGTGTGGGCGGACCACGCTTTCGCTTCCCCGATGCACCCCGCTCCGGGCGATTGGTGGCTGAAATCAGTGACCTCAGCCACAGCTATGGCGATCAAATTCTGTTTCTTGGCGCCGAATTGCAGGTGGAGAGGGGCGATCGGATTGCCTTTGTGGGCCCCAATGGGGCAGGCAAATCCACCCTCCTGCGCCTGGTGATGGGGTTAGAGCAGCCCGATGGCGGCCTGGCTGGCCTGGGGGAACACAACGTGGTGGCTGGCTATTTCGAGCAAAACCAAGCCGAAGCCCTCGACCTCTCCAAAACCGTTATTGACACGATCTTTGAGGTGGTGCCGGATTGGACCCAAACCCAGGTGCGCTCCCTACTGGGCAGCTTCTGCTTCAGCAATGAATCGGTCTTCAAGGAGGCCGGCAAGCTCTCCGGAGGCGAAAAAGCAAGGCTGGCCCTGGCCCTGATGCTGCTGACCCCCTGCAACCTGCTGGTGCTCGACGAGCCCACTAACCACCTGGATATTCCGGCCAAACAGATGCTCGAAGACGCCCTGATCGACTACGAGGGCGGAGCGCTGCTGGTCTCCCACGACCGCTATTTCATCTCAAGGGTGGCCAACAAAATCGTCGAGATTCGCGAGGGCGAGCTGGTGCCCTATCTCGGCGACTACGCCTACTACCAGGAGAAGAAGGCCGAAGAGGCTGAATTGGCCGTGACGGAGCAGGCCGAGAAGGCCAAGGCCGCCAAGCAGACCGCGAACCGCCAAAAGCAGCAGTCAAAAAAGTCGGGCCAGAAGACGGGGCAGAAGTCGGTCCCAAAGGCTGAGGCCGCCTAAAGCCAGCTGGGGCAAGGGCTAAACCCGCCGCGCCTACACACAACTTCACGGATTGGTAGTAGCAAACACTTATTTGACTGGTGTCAAGCGCTTGGTGTGCATAGCCTGACAACAACAACCCGCTCCGAAGGCCATGACCCGCTTTTCAGGATTCGCCAGCAGCTCCGCCGCCGGCCACAATTCCGGGTCCGCGAGCATGGCCCAGCCGGCGGCGGCGGAGTCCAACGGGGATGCCATGGAGGATTACTTCGAGTGCATCACCACCTGCTCCCTGGACGACGGCATCTGTATCACAGAATGCGTAACCGCCTTCCGCGAGAAGAACTAAGGCGCCCTGTCGCAACCGCTACGACATGAACTGAAACACTTTGTATTGTTTGGTCAGTTCGTCGCCACCGCGAAGATCGCCATGACCGAACCACTCGCCCTCAGCCTCGGCCAAAAATTTGAGCTTGAGCGCATGAGCCGGGCCATCGACTCCACCGCCGACCTCAAAACCCTCCAGGGCCTGGCCAAGCAGTTGCTTCAGGCCTGGCAAAGCCAGAGGGCGGCCACCGAATGGGTTATGCGCCAACAGCTGGGCTACCAAGCCACCGTTTCGCCGCCCCTGACCTAGCGAGATCGAGGGGGGCTTAAGCTTTGTAAAGTTTATTATCAGGCCATGGACACCGGGAGATTGCTTCTTGCATTTCTTGCATTCGGAGCAGCCTGCACAACCCTTTGGGCCTGGATGCTTGCCAACGCCGGCAGCCCCTCAACAAACCAGGTCGAGTCATGATGGTTGCGGCCATGTCCCCCCAGCTGGCGGCCGCCCCGAGGCCATGAACGCCTTCCTTTCCCAAATCCTGCCCCTGCTCTACGGCCTCAGCTTTTTGATCCTGCTCTGGCAGGCCTTCAAGGTGATGGCCCAGGGCTTCAAGGCAGTGCCAAGACCCGGCGACAAAGTCACTGGCCCCACTGGCCTGGATCGCACTGGAATGGTCACCATCCACCCCGAGCTGCTGGATGCGGAAGGTCAGATCACCCAGGAAGATCTGCTCACCGTGCGCTTCAGCGGCGACAACGAGAAGTGGGTCCTGCCCAAGGAAAGCCCCGATTAATCCTTTCCCAAAAGCAGGGATCCTGATCAAGCTGGATGGCACTCGATAGGCTCTCTAATAAGCAACTGTGTTTGTCGAGGATTGACGGTGGATCAACGGACCAAAATCGTGGCGGCTGTGCTCAGTACCCTCAAGCTGCCGCCTCGTTTTCGGCTCAAGCTCGTCAAGGATGATCCGATCCGCCTCGAGCTCAGCATTACGCCCGCCTACGGCAAGGAGCCAATTCTCGTGGGAATTGTGGAGTCCCAGGACCTGGTGGCCCGCAGGGATCGGGAAGGCCGCGTCCCCAGGGACCTGCAGGGCACCTGGGACTGGACCGTGCGCCACGGCAAAGTCAGCACCGGTGGCTGGAACCCCTTCATGAAGGAAGCCCTGCAAACCATGTTTGAAACGGGCCTGCCCGCCATCGTCTACGAAGAACTGACCGGCGAGGCCTACCACCCAGTAGATGGCATCCGCCACGTGCGCTAGCCACCGGGGTCAGCCCCTACCGATTGATCGGCTGCTGGGCGATCTGCAGGCGGCCCTAACGCCTGGCTCGACCCTGCTGCTTCAGGCACCGCCTGGGGCAGGTAAAACCACCCGAGTGCCCCTTGCCCTACGCGCACAACTCGACGAACTCGGGCTAGCTGGGGGCAAGATCTGGATGCTCGAGCCCCGGCGTTTGGCCGCCAAAGCGGCCGCCCAGCGGCTCGCGGCAGAGCTGGGCGAACCCCTGGGCCAGGGCGTTGGCTACAGCGTGCGACTGGAAAGCCGCACCTCCGCCGCCACCCGGATTGAGGTTCTCACCAGCGGCCTGTTTCTACGCCGCCTGCAGGCCGATCCCAGCCTCGAGGGGGTGGCCTGCCTGATTTTCGATGAATTCCACGAGCGCGGCGCCGACACCGACCTCGCCCTAGCCCTGGTGCGCCAGGCCAGGGAACTGCTCAACCCTGAGCTGCGGCTGGTGGTGATGTCTGCCACCCTGGATCTGGAGCCCTTAGCCCGCCAGCTGAGTGATGCCCAGAGCTTCAGCAGCGAGGGCCGCAGCCATCCCGTGGCCATCGCCCACCAACTGCCAAGGGAGGGCGAGCGGCTCGATCAACAGGTGCTTCGGGCCCTGGAGCAGGAGTGGCTTGGGGATCGGCAAAGCCACGAAACCGTGCTGATCTTTTTGCCTGGCCAAAGGGAAATCCAGGCCTGTCAACGGGCCATCGAAGCCAGGGATTGGGGGGCGGCGATCGACTGTGTGGCCCTCCACGGCAACCTGCCCCTGGGCGCCCAGAGCCAGGCCATTGCTCCAGCCAAAAGTGCTGCCGGCAAGGTGGTATTGGCCACTTCGATCGCCGAAAGCTCCCTCACCCTGGAGGGCGTGCGCCTGGTGATCGACAGCGGACTCAGCCGTCGCTCCCGCTTTGATCCCGGCACGGGCATGGATGGATTGGTGACGGTGCCGGCCAGCCTGGCCAGCGCTGAGCAGAGGGCAGGCCGGGCGGGGCGGCTGGGGCCAGGCCGCTGCCTGCGGCTATGGAGTCCGGCGGAGCAGGCGCGGCGGCCCAGCTTTGATCCCCCAGAGCTATTGGAGGCCGATCCCCTGCCCCTGGCGTTGCAGCTGGCCGCCTGGGGGGATCCCCTTGGCAGCCAGCTCGACTGGCTGGACCCACCAGCCCCTAGCGCCCTGGCAGAGGCCCGAGGGCTGCTGGGCCAGCTGGGTGCCCTAGACGAGCAGGGCACGCTGCTGGCCCACGGCAAAGGGCTGGCCCAACTGGGGCTCCATCCCCGACTGGCCCACATGCTGCTGATGGCAGCCCCCAGGGGCTGGCTGAATCTGGCCTGTGAGCTGGCGGTTTTGCTCAGTGAGCGAGACCCCCTCAGCCGCGGCGATGCCGGCAGCGACCTCCTACTTCGCCTCGATTGGTTGCGCAGGCAACCTGCCCGCTCTCCCCAACGGCAACTGCAGGAGCAGTGGCAACGCCAGGTGCTGGGCAGCCAGGGGCTGGGCAGGCACGGGCTGGGCAGGCAGGGGGAGCGTCGAGAATCAGGGCAACCAGAACCGGAAGCAGAAGCCGCAACCGCCGCCCTGCTGGTGAGCTGGGCCTATCCCGAGAGGATTGCCTTGGCCAGGCCCGGCAGCCCGGGGCGGTTTTTGATGCGCAGTGGCAAGGGTGCCCTGCTGCACCCCAACGATCCGCTGGTTTCCTGCGAAGCCCTGGCGATTGCCAGCGCCGATGGCCAAGGGCGCGATGCCCGCATCAACCTGGCCCTGCCGATGGATCGCAGCGAAATAATCAATCTGGTGCAGGCAGAGGGGTTGGATTGGGGCGCCCAGGCCAGCTGGGACGAGGACCTGGGCCGGGTTCGCTGTGAGGAGACCCTGCAGCTGGGGGCCCTGGTCCTGGAGCGGCGGCCCTGGAAAGGGGCATCCGGCTCCCTGGTGCTTGCAGCCCTGATTGAGGGAATCCGCGGCCAGGGGCTCAGCTGCCTCCCCTGGAGTGCCAGCAGCCGCCAACTCCAACAGCGCCTGGCCCTGGCCCATCAACACCTGGGTGATGCCTGGCCCGATGCCAACCCCGAGGCCCTGCTGGCAAACCTGGAGCACTGGCTCGCTCCCCACCTAGACGGCTACCGGGCCCTCACTGATTTGGCCAAGCTCAATTTGGCCGAGGCCCTTTGGGGGGATTCGGATTGGTCGCTGAGGCCCCAGCTGGATCAACTGCTGCCAACGGCCCTCACCGTGCCCTCCGGCCGCCGGGTCGAGCTCAACTACGACAGCGGACAGCCCGTACTGGCCGTGAAATTGCAGGAGCTATTTGGGTCCAAAAGCAGCCCCACAGTGCTGGCGGGCCAACTGCCTGTGACGGTGCACCTGCTTACCCCGGCGGGGCGCCCGGCCGCGATCACCCAGGATCTGGCGGGCTTTTGGAGCACCAGCTACCCAGCCGTGCGCAAGGAGTTGCGGGGGCGATACCCCAAACATCCCTGGCCAGAGGACCCCAGCTCCGCGGTTGCGACCGCCCTCACAAAGGCCCGGCAAGCCAGTTAACTAGCCCAATCCCGCAGGGGGCCAGAATTGCTGAAAACAGCTCCCCCAGCTTGGCCCGTTTTTACGTCAACAACCGCCGTGATGGCTCCCGGCTTCTCAGCAGCGCCCTGGTGATTACCTGCATCGGACTGGTCCGCTTTGACCATCCCGCGGGCAGATTCGTGGCAATAGTGGCTGGCTTGGTGAGCCTTTACTGGTGGCTTGGCTACCGGCAACTGAGCCAATGAGGAGTGGCGCCAGCTCGGCCATTCCCCACTACAGCGTCAGCGAACTAAACGGCGCGGTCGCCACGCTGCTGGAGAGGGGCTTTGCCCCACGATTTCTGCTAGACGCCACCGCCATCAAGCCCCAGCTCAAAAAGGGACACCTTTGGCTAACCCTGAGCGACGGTCAGGCATCGATCTCCGCGGTGGTCTGGGCCTCCCAGCTGGGCAAGCTCAGCTTCATGCCCAACGACGGCGACGGCATCGTGGTGGTGGGCAAGCTCAACTTTTGGGCTAATCGGGCCTCTCTCTGCGTCCAGGTGCTGGAGATCAGGGCCAGCCTGGGCGGGGTGTTGCGCCAATTTGAACGGGTGAAGGAGCTGCTGGATGGGGAGGGCATGCTGGATCCAGGCCAAAAACGGCCCCTACCTGCCCTTCCGAATCGCATTGCCCTGCTGACCAGTGTGCCCAGCTCAGCCCTGGCCGACATGCTGCGCACAGCTAAGGAACGCTGGCCGGCCACATCCGTGCTGGTGGTGCCAATCCCTGTGCAGGGTCAGGTTGAGGCCACCATTTGCCGGGCCATTGAGCAGGTAGGTGGCAGGGCTAGGGCCCTGGGCATCGAAGCCCTGGTGCTGGCCCGGGGCGGCGGCAGCAGGGAGGATTTGGCGGTATTCGACGGGGAAGCATTGGCCCGCTGCCTACTCGCATGCCCCATCCCCGTGGTGTGTGGTCTGGGCCACGAAGACGACACCACCGTGGCCGACCTCGTAGCCGACTACCGCGCCGCCACCCCCACCGCAGCCCTGGTGGCCGTGCTGCCAGATCGGGCCACAGCCCTGGCGGGAATCCAGCAGCTGCGCCAATACCTGCTGCAGATCCTGGCGCTCCAGCTCAATGGTGCCATAAGCAGCCTCAAGCAACTCCAGCAGCGGCTCAGCAACCTCCATCCGCTGGACCTGTTGAAACAACACCGGCTCAAGCTCAGCCACCAACGCCAATTACTTAGGGCCCTCTCGCCCCAACACCTACTGGCCCGGGGATTCAGCCTAGTGAGGGACCAGCAGGGGAGGCTGGTGCGCTCGGTCAGCCAACTGGAACTGGGAGATAGGCTGCAAATCCAATTAGATGATGGGGGAGTGGATGCCGAGGTCCGCCAAATCCAGTAAAGCCACAGCAAAGGATGTGACAGCCAGCCTTAGCTATGCAGAATCACGTACGGCCCTCGAGCTCACCCTCTCGCAACTGCAATCCAACGACCTAGACGTAGAAGCCATGGCCGGTCTATATCGCCAGGCAATGTCCTATGCGGACCGCTGCGAAGCGCTGCTCGAGTCAGTAGAGCAAGAGGTAAAGCTCTGGGACATGGACAAACCCGATTCCCCGCCAGAAACCTTCAAACAAGAAAGCCCTGCGTAACCAAGACCTGGTCGATAAGGCCCCGGGCAATAGCGCCCCAATAGCAAAAGATTCAACTGATAACACCAAGCTAAAACCAAAAGCATGAAGTCCAACCAAACCGCCAAAGAGCTCCTAAACCAAAAGCCCCAGCCCTGGCTGCAATGGCTCTATCTGGGCCTGGCGATCGCAGGTGCAGTACTTCCCTGGCTGGCAAATCTTGATTTCATTCGGGCCTATGGCAACACCTTTGACATCACCCAGTTCATCGCGCTAGCCAATGCCAACCCGGCAGCTCAATCACTCTCGCGAGATTTAGCCATCGGTGCTACGGCCGTAGTGATTTGGATTGTGCAAGAGAGCCGTAGGCTACAAATGAAGGGCCTACCCTGGGTACTTCTGTGCTGCATAAGCCTTGCCTTTGCCTGTGGCGCGCCACTATTTCTATATCTGAGGGAGAGGCGCCTACGTGAACTCTGGCTAAACAGCCAGGCCGACTAATTGCCGTCTGATTGGTCCATAACCTCCACCTCAACGGAGGAAACGTCAATGGTCGCGCTACTCGCATCAACGTCTTCATTTGAAGAAGCAGGACCCTGTTCCTGTCCAAGGACGGCGCCGCAGGAAGGACATTGGGCCGATCCAGCACTCACAAATCCACAGGCAGGACAGGGCTTGAGCCGGCTCTGCAGCACCTTCCAAGCCACCAATCCCCCCACCCCCAGCAGTACTGGCAGGAGCAGCACTGTCAGGGTGATGCCGCCCAATAAATCAAGCAGTAGGCGACCCGCAGGGCCAGGGGCGAGCAACAGCAGCCCAGCCAAGAGGATCCAAAGCCATGGGATGGGTCGCTGCATGCCGTCAGGATGGCTGGACATTCACCATCCTCATCCCCCGAGGTCGCTGGTGCAACACAAACGACAAACATTGGGCGTAGTAAATAACCACGCCAATCAACCAAACCCACAAAGTAAGTACTAATACGCCCCCCACAACCCCATAGGCCTGGAAGCGCAGACCAAGGGCCAACAAAACTCGGCCAAGCAAGACGTTGATAAAGGTGACTGAAAGAGCCATCCAAACCGCACCAGGCAGCAGGATTCGCCAGGGGATGCGGCGCGAGGGCAAGGCCCAAAGCAAAAGCCAGGAGGTGAAAAAACAGAGTGAAAGCGAAATCAACAAATCAAGGCCCATCGAGACGGGGCGATGGAATGCAAATGGGAACTGAAAAAACTGCACAAACCAATCCCGCAGTGGAATGGAACCCAGCATTCTTCTGCTGGCAAACAATTGGTCAAAGGTAATAAGGCCAGAGATTAGACAAATCAGGCCGATTGCCTTGAGTCTAAATTGCACAAATCGCACCACAATCTGCTGCCAGGTCAGGGATTCCAGCCCCTGGGGACGGTTCCACCAGAGCCGATCAGCACCGCGCTGGAGGGTGAGATAGGCATTGCTGGAGGTGAGTAGTAGGGCCAAAACACCCAAGAGGCCAGCACCGAAACCCTGCCTAGTGAAACGAATTAAGGTGGCCGAAAAAATAGCTATTGCCGATTCTGGAAGCACCTCGGCTGCCCAACCTATTAGGCGCTCATTTAAACCGACATTAGTTCCCAACAACTGGGAAGCCAAAGCGAGGGCAATCAACAGAACCGGGAAAAATGATTGCAGCCCGTGGTACGCGAATGCGGCACTGAGATCAACGCAATCGTTACGCAACCAAAGACGATAGGCACGCCAAAAGGGCACAAGGCGGGCCCCAGCTCGTACAAACAATGGGGGCCGACCTCAAAATGATTTAACCAGCCTAGGTCCAAGCCCTAAACGCAGGCCCAATCCAGACCCAGACCCAGACCCAAACCCAACCTAAAAAAAGGCACAAAAAAAGCCGCCCAGCGGGCGGCCTTTTTATGTCCTTACGGATGAAGTTTTACCTGGCATCGAGCTATTTTCTCAGGGGGCTACCCCCCAAATATCGTTGCCGCTGCAGCGTTTCACAACCGAGTTCGAGATGGGTCGGCGTGGTTCCACTGCGCCATGGACACCAGGATAGATATTATCTCCTTAAAGATAATACCTAGTCTTCATCCTCAGGTTTGAACCCTGAGAACTGCATAGACTAGAAAAGCTCTTACACTCTTCATCTGGAAACAAGCTATGTCATCTCTGACACCTTAGAGCCTGA
>NZ_JAGQAZ010000005.1 GCF_024345375.1 Cyanobium sp. WAJ14-Wanaka
CTTTCTCGGCTTGTTTATTTGCTTTCAGCAGCAGGGAGAGCCAGGCAGCAATGCCTGGCTTTTTTGTTGCAATGCGATTGCCATCGCGTTGCTAGTAACACTATAGGCAGCGTTGTCATAAATGACCGCCACTACATTTGGCGTTTTCAGTGTGATCGCGTGGTTGCCAAGATGGCCATCTGGTAGGTCTGTGGTCATGGTGTGTCTGCTTCGTAGTGCAGTAGGTCACCTGGTTGGCAGCCAAAGTAGGCGCACAGTTTCTCTAGATTTTTCGCATCAATCATTGAAAACTGATTGCGACGCAGCTTGCTGAGTGAGGACTCAGCAACGCCGAGCTCAGCAGCCAAGGCTTTTGCCGTCAGCTTGCGCGCCTTCATCTCGAAGTCGAGCGTGCACCTCAAAGTCATGTGTTTCGGCGTCTGCGATGAATGGTGCCGCCTTTCCGCCGAAGGCGCAAGCACGCAAGCTCATGACCTTGCGATCGCGTGGTCACACTGCTAACTTTCTGGCAGCCGCCATCGAGCAGTGCTCGCAGTTCAGTCGCAAGGCCAGTTACGGAAAGTGCCAGCGGTGTTCGCCGGCATGGATCGCGCCGATGCGCTTGCTTTCGTTTCGCGAATGTTTGACGCAGCAGATGCTGGTGCCGCCGTTTGGTGTGACCTTGAGCTGGTGCGTCGGTTTCTGGCTGCTTGCAGCCGCACCTGTAGCAGCGAAACAAGATCCGGCTATCAGCGCGAGATTCGGCACCTGATCGAATGGCGCGACCAGCACCACGCCGGCGTGCCATTGCGGCTGCTTGATCCGGCCATTGCGCAAGATTTCGTCGATGGTTTGCTGCAGCAGGTTGAAACCGGCGCCATCAAGCCACGCACCTTTAACCGGCGCATTGCGGCTATCTCAGCGATGTACCGGTGGGCATCTGAACCATGCCGTTCTGGCGTATCTGGTGTGCCCCGAAACCCGATGCCACGTCGGTCAATGCTGCAAGCCGCGAAGTGCACTCGTGCATTGACTGAGCCAGACCTTGATTCAGTGCTTGGCGTAATTGCTGCTGCAGCACGCAATGGCTGCCGTTTGGCTCAGCGTGATTATGTGTTGGTGCGTGGTGCCTATTTGATTGGCTGCCGCGTTTCAGAACTGGCCAGGTTGCGCTGGTGTGATGTGGAAGCAATCGAAGATGGCGGCCAGGTGCACCTGCTTGGCAAGGGATCAAAAGCTCGAACAGTGCGCATCAGCACCAGCACGCTTGAGCTGCTTGAGTCGCTTGGTGGTGGTGCTGCCGATGCCTGGTTGTTTCCGTCATCACGCACCGGCGAGCACCTGACGCGGCAAGCCATTGGCGACCGGATGCGCCGCTGGGGAAACCTTGCTGGCGTGCATTTGCACCCGCACAAGCTGCGCCACTCGCACGCAACGGTGGCAATTCGACGTGGCGCCGATATATTCGTTTTGCAAGCCACTCTCGGTCACACCAGCAGCGCCACTACCGGCGCTTATGTCGCGGCAAATCCTGCTGACTCGAGCAGCTTGCGGCTGGGTTGACCGGCGCAACGCTTGTTACGGCAAGTGCCTAGGCGGATAGGCGACTAGCTGCCTTGCTGGTCGAGCCACATTGCAATCGCTTCGTTGACCACGCCACTGGCGTCGATGCTGCTGCCATTTTCTTGCTGCCTATTCACATAGGCGCGTAGGCGGCTAGCTGTTTCTGGCTGCACATACCAAGCGCGCATCTTCCAGGTGCTGCGCTTGCTGGTTGGCACCGGCTGGCGCTTACTGGTGGCCGGCGGTGCTTCGGCTGGTGCTGGTGCACCGAACAGGGTTTCGATGCCTTTCTGGCGGCCTTCGAGTTGGTTAGTCAGCTTGTCGAGTTTCATGGCTGCAATTTGGTTTCGATTTCAGCGGCAAGGTCGGCCACCTGCTGCCACGCCGTTGCAGCGCCGCCATCTGGTCGGTCTGCATCGGTGCGTGCATCACGAACGGAAACGCCGGCGGCTTCGGCTTTCGGCCATGCCGACAGCAGCGTGATTTGACTAGTCAGCACCGGTAAGCCAATGCGCTCAAGCACTTGCCTGGTTTTGATTGCGTCAACCTTGCGCCTGGTGTCGCACATGGTCAAAACCACGCCAAACGGCTTGCCGGCAGCTTTCAGGATTTCGGCCAGGTCGACCACCTGCTCGATGCTGCTTGCTGCTGGCTGGCATGGCGCCAGCACAAAATCAGACCCTTCGGCATAGGTGCGCTGCTCGTCACGGCTGCCGCCAGCGGTGTCGACCACAACCAGATCCCACGGCTTCGCCATTGCCATTGGTGCTTGCTGTATTGGTGCCACGGCGCTGCCATCAGCCAGTAATGCACCTTCGCCACGCGAGTGCAGTTTGGTGGCGCTGCCATTTGGGTCTGCATCAATCAGCAGCACATGGCGGCCAGCAGCAGACCACCACGCGGCCAAGTTGGTGGCAACGCTGGTTTTGGCAATGCCGCCTTTCAAGCCCGAAACGGTAAGGATTCGATGTGCCATGCGCCGCAGCTAAGCAGATTGGCGCCTAGGCGGCTAGTCGTCGGTGTCGATGTAGTCGTCAATCAGATCGGCCAGGTGCTCGGCCATGTCGCCGTAAACCTGCAGAGTTGCCAGGTCTTCCGGGTGCATTTCAAGCGCAAGCACCAGCAGCCTGATGGCCGCAATGGTGTCGTCGTGCATGGTTTCAGGTGCGCCGGCGTTCACTGCTGCCGGCTGCCTTGGCATCTTAGCGCCTAGGCGGATAGCTGCCTAGTCAGTCGCAATCGTTGTTACGTCAAGTGCGCCGGCACCAAGCCAGCAGCGCATCATGCGCATCATCTGGTGGCTCGCTAGTTGGCAATTCTTGTGTAGGCCAACTGTCGCCAGCGCCATCAATCCACTGCCGCCACCGCTGGCGCCATTGCTGTCGTTGATATTGCGACCTTGATTGCGGGCTTGGTGCCCAAACGTCGAGCAATTCCACCAGTTCGTCGTCGTCAAGCTGCGCCATTTCAAGCAGCACTGCCACCACAGCAGCCTGCTGCTCAAGGTCTCGAAACGCCGTCATTAGCTCAAGCGAAACAGTCACAGTGGCTTAATGCCAAGGCCAAGTAATTCGCGCAATTCACGACTGCAGCCAACCACTGCGCTGGCATGACCACTAGCAAGTGCCTTGGCCATCGCCTCATGCAACGTATGCACCAGTTGCGCCGTTTCAGCCTTGCGATTCACACCTGCTTTCTCGATGTCATCGCGCAGCACTTCATAAGCCTTACCAACGATGCGTCGGGATTGCCGTCGACTGATCCCATAGGTTTCGGCCACTTCGGCCACCGCAGCTATTGCTGATCGACCAGCCGCCAGCATCTGCAAGGCGTGGTCAATGCGAACAGCGCCAGCGACTGCAACTGCCACTAGCCGCGCTCCCACCATTGCTGGCGTTCGTTTTCGGGCACGCCCCACCACGACCAGCACGGGCCAAAACGTTTCAGCCGGATCTGCTCACTGTTATTTGCTGTCATTGGTTGATCCAAGATGCCGCCGTCGTCATCAAGGCAGCCAGCTAGCCGAGAAACACGCTGCGGATAGACGTGCTCGAGCCACCAGCGACGATAGGAATCTGGATAGCTGCCGTAGTAGGTCTTCGTGCCGGTCATTGGTTCCATGGCCAATCGGGCTCGGTATCCAGCAGATAAAGCAGCATTTCGCGTTGCGCCATGACCAAACCACGCGCAAGCACCGGCACCAGGTCGCGCAGCAGCTCAGCATCGGCACCTTCGGCAATTTCCGTAAGTGCGGTTGCGGCTATTGCCAGCCTGCTGTCGATCACGCCAACACCTGCTCGAGCAGTGCCATTTCGTCGTCGATTTCTGCTTGCTGCTGCAGCAGCGCACCAGCCTGCAGCTCGATCTGGTGGCCGATGCCTTGCCGGCTATTCGCCAATTCGCCTAGGCGGCTAGCCACTTGTTCGCGGATCTTCGGATCACTGACCAGGCGCGGCAACTGCTCCGACCAGAACCATGCGCGGCTGGCTGGTGGCAAGCCACTGCAGTTCGGATCGGCGGCCATTTGCTCGTCGCGGTGCCGCAGCACCTGGTCGAGCGTGCGGCTATAGGTGCCGGCTTCGACGCGCAGCCAACCAGCGACAGGGTGTGCCTTGCTTGTTCTCATTGGCCAAGCCATCGACCGGTCAGCAACTGAACGCCAGCCATTGCTGCACGTTCGCGTGCGCGGCGGCGCAGTTCATTTTCTGCAGCTAACCGCTCGGTTTCCTTGCGCATCCGTTCAACGGCTGCAGCTTGCGCTTCGGCTTGCGCCTTGGCGGCATAGTCCGGTGCGTTGATGCTGGTGCCGGCTTGTGTCGCGAGGTATTGCGCAAGTGCCGGATCTGATTTCTCAAGTACGCCGGCAACAGTCAAATTGCGGCAGCCAGCAGCGTATGGGTTAGGTGCTTGGCCAAACTTGCGCGGCATCCTGTCAACCAGCGTGGTCAAACCAGGGATTGCCTTCATGCGTTGCATAACAGCAACAGCGCGATCTTCGGCAGCTTGTGCTGCACTGTGCTGGCCATCAATTTCAGCGTCGAGGTGTGTCATCAGTGCACCACCACCGGCAGCCGCCTGGACTGTGCAGATGCCAACGGGTCGCCGCATGGCACATTCAGCATTTGATCATCGTCGGTGCGCTCAAGCAATGCCTCAGCTTGAAGCTGGCGAATGATTGCATCGCCCATTCGATAAAGCGGTTTCGGATTTGGCATAACTGCACGTTTCCGGTCGTTTCATTCTAACGACGTTGCGCAGTGCAGAATAATTAAATGGCTTGCCATCATGCTCGAAGGTGCCATGCCATTGGTTAATGCTGTCGCGCCACATGGCATCAAACGGGTTTGGCTGTGTCATTTCTGGCGGTTCATAAATACACTTACAGAGAAAATGACACAAGCCCAGTCATTGCAGTGTCTCTCGGATAGTGGTCAGCACCTGCTGCCGGTCAAGCACTGCCAATTCGTCAATCACTTCGTAGTGCCACCAAACTCTCTCGCCAGCGTGTTCGCGGCGGCTGGTGCGCTGCAGCTTGAACCCAAGCATTGCCAGCATTTGCGCGATAAAGGTGCGCACAGTGCCGCTGCTTGGATCGAAGCCAAAGATTTCGCGCCAATTTCTTGATTGCGCCTTGGCGGCTTCGTGGTGCTGCTCGAAGTTGGCGCCGATAACGGTGCGACCAGTACCGGCTAGGTCAATTAGTTCAATCAGCCATGGCATCTGCTGCAGCGCAGTAGCACGGGTCGCTGGCGCCATTTCGCGGCAGGTATCGGGTGCATAGGCGCGTTGACTTTTTGAAAGACTTTTTAGGGTTTGCTGCTGCCATTGGTTTCGAGCGTCGGTATCAACGACCAGCAGATGTAGCAATGCCTTTCCGTAACTGCCGTTGCGACTGGCGGCCACTTGCTTCGCGGTTGGTGCCTTGATGCCAAAGTCTCGAGCAATTCGACCACGTTCAATTTGACGGCGTTGCGCAATGGTCAAGCGTTGCCGACCTTCAAGCAGTTCAAGCTGATTGGCATCGGGTGCTGGTGCCGCTGCAATGGCGGCAGTTTCGATCGCCACGGTTTCGTCGCGGGCTTCGGTTAGTTCGTCTGCCAGTTCGGTGCCGGTGTCGCTACCAATCAGGTCAAGTCGCTGCACTTCATAACCTTCGCGGCCTAACAGTTCGGCAACGGCGTGCCGGTAGTGCGGTGCCAACCAGTTTTGATTGGCGGCTAGTTCTGACCACCAACGCAGATAGCGGCCAGCATCGCCATATGCTTCGCCAGCATCAACCAGGTGCAGCCGTGCCAATGCTTCGGCGTGGTCGAGTTTGCCGCGTTCAAGCTGATCGGTAACTGGTGCGCCATTGCCAAGCCTGCTGCCGGTGTGATTGCACCAGATGTGACGCGGCACCGGCGACCGCAGACGACCTAAGGACTGCACAAAAGCCTGCGGCAAGGTGTGACCACTGGTGTGGCCAAGCACGGCAGCGAAGTGCTGGTGCAGGTCTTCGATGCTGAAACCGGTTTCAAGCACCGGCGACGCAAGCACCACATCAAACGCCAGCAGTTGCTGAGGATTTTCAATGGCTGCCATTGCCGGATGGTTTGGATCTCGGATGGTTTCGGCGGTCATTTCCAAGATTTGAGCCGTTGGCCAATACCGGCGCACCAATCGCGCAAGGTTGACCGGCGCCATCTTGCTTTCGTCTTGTTTGCTGCCGGTGTGGAAGATGAATGGCTTGCGATTGCTGGCCAAGTTGCGCATTTGCTGCAGCAGGTCTTCGACCTTGCGGTGCATGACCACATCACGGCCAGCAGCAGGCTGCAAGGTGCTTTCGATGATGTGCGCCTTGGCGCCATTGCCGCGCATGGTCTCGAATGCCAACAAGGTGATTTCGTCGATGTGCGCACCAGCCAGCACCACCTGCTGCGCCGCAGAAACGCAAGCGGCCAAGTTGGTTAGCGCATCGGTTCGATGCTTGGCGATGTGCGTCGATGCCATCAAGCAATGGCGCAGAAACGCATCGGCTTCGTCAATGAACAGCACGGCACCGGCGCACTGGTTTGGCTGCAGTTCACTGCTGCCGCCGATGTAGCTGCTGTCGACGACGACAACAAAACCATCGTGCTCGGCTATCAGGTGCTCGAGTTTCCGTAAGTCAGCTTGCGACTGCTCAAGTGCGTGCAGCATTTGACCTTCACGCTTGACGGCAAGGCCAAACCGCTGGCCTTGGTTATCGGCAAGGCTGCGTCGATGCGTGATTGAAACCAGCCGATTGGTCAAACCAGCAATGGCGCCGGTTTTGTTTGACGCCATGCCGCCAACCACTGCCACCAGGTCGCTGCTTGGCAGGTCGCTGGTCTTGAAGTGCCGCGCAATGGTTTGGTGCTTTCGGCTAGTGGTCTTGAACGGTTGCAGCAGGTGGTCGGTAATGGCTTTCTTGCTGCTGGCCTCAATCCATTGCTTGAACGGCACTACCGGCAATGCAGCAAGTGCATCGGCGCCGCCATGCACCAGCAGGTCATCGGTGCCCTTAATGAAGTCGGCACCAGCAGGCTGCACCATTTCACGGATGCGCACCTGATGGCCGTGTTCAAGCAGCAGCCAGCCAAGTCGGCAGCGTGCTTGGCGAATGGCGACGCGACCGCGTGCCTTGTCGCTGGCATCAAAAGCAATGGTTAGCGGCGCACCAGCGGGTCGGATTTCGCGCAGCCATTGCAATTCAGCAATCAATGCCGGCGCACCAAATGACTGGCCGTTGGTGTCTTTCGGCTTTGGGCATCCGTTCCAGATACCAGCAAGGCCAATGGTCAGGTAGCCATGGCTGCAGGCTGCTGCTGATTTCTTCTCACCTTCGTCAACCAACAGCTCAACCGAAGACTGCTCAAGCAGCCAGCACCAGGCAGACCAGCTCGAAGTGAATGGCGGTGGTGTCAGGTCAGCGCGTGCAGCGATTGCTTCGTAGGCGGCAGCATCAAGTGGCGCGAAGAATGGCACCGGTGCTGAGTTAACTGGCCTTTCGTATTTGATTTGCTTGCCGTCGCTGCCTAGTCGTGGCTTGTCTGGCTTGAACGTGACCGGCACCAGCACACCACCTTCGAGTGGTGCATGGCCAGACGCGAGCCAACCACCTTCGATTTGCCTTGCGTAATAGGTGCGGGCGTTCTGCACCGGCTTCGTTGCGTAACCAAGGTTGCGACCGAGTTTTGCCGGATTGAGAAAACCAAGCACCTGATGGCTGCCTTTCAGCGACTCAACAGCCAGCTCAGCAATGCCAGCAGAAACGGCGCTGCCGGTAGTCCATTCGTCGAGGTGGTGCGCCAGCGCACGCGGTTCGTCATCCCATCCAAGGGAGAGCTGGCGGATTGGTGCTGGTGCGAGTAAAGTCATAGCAAGACCGTTCGGGCGGTTTCTGGTTGACGGGTGAGACCGTTAGCTGGTTGTTGAGTTGGCGATTGCCGTCGCTTTCTCGGCTTGTTTATTTGCTTTCAGCAGCAGGGAGAGCCAGGCAGCAATGCCTGGCTTTCTTGTTGCAATGCGATTGCCATCGCGTTGCTAGTAACACTATAGGCAGCGTTGTCATAA
>NZ_JAGQAZ010000006.1:0-5000 GCF_024345375.1 Cyanobium sp. WAJ14-Wanaka
CTGCTTGCTTAAGGGGAGGTTGTGGTGTTATGATTTTGGACTGGTCGGAAACCGGTAAAACGGATTTTCGACTGGGGCAGACAGTTGAGGAGGCGCGAGCCGCCGATGCTGTAGGTTTTCTGAGTCGCTGAGAAGCGACGGCCACCGAGAGCTTCCTTGAAAGGGGAAGTGGAGGAGGCTGAACCTGGACAACTAAAAAGTTTAGGAACTGACGCTTTCACTGCGTCAAGTACCTAGGGAGCCTGCGCTGGGACCTTTTTTAAAGGGTTCTAAAGGTGTTGGAGCTTAGGTGCTTGGCAGATATGCAGTGAGGGTGTGAGGTCCCGTCAAAAAGAAAAAAAGCGGGAACCCTGCATCAGTTGTTGCTTGAAGCCTTTCACGGGGTTTTGGGTAATGGTGTGCTGATGCGAACGGGACCGCGACCGGATCTGAGATTCGGGAAAGTCAAGAGGAAAGAGATTTCTGAATGCACTCTTTGAAACCTTCTGTCAGAGGAAGGGGCTCCAACTACTGTTTATACGCCAGTGTAAACAATTTTTGATTATATCAAGATTAAGTGGGTGAGAAGCAAATCAAGCTGAGGTGGATGAAAGTTTACCAAAAGGGTTTGACTACAACGGAGAGTTTGATCCTGGCTCAGGATGAACGCTGGCGGCGTGCTTAACACATGCAAGTCGAACGAACCTTCGGGTTAGTGGCGGACGGGTGAGTAACGCGTGAGAATCTGCCCTCAGGAGGGGGATAACGGCTGGAAACGACCGCTAATACCCCATATGCCGAGAGGTGAAATGAATTTCGCCTGAGGATGAGCTCGCGTCTGATTAGCTAGTTGGTGGGGTAAGGGCCCACCAAGGCTTCGATCAGTAGCTGGTCTGAGAGGATGATCAGCCACACTGGGACTGAGACACGGCCCAGACTCCTACGGGAGGCAGCAGTGGGGAATTTTCCGCAATGGGCGCAAGCCTGACGGAGCAACGCCGCGTGAGGGATGAAGGCCTCTGGGCTGTAAACCTCTTTTATCAAGGAAGAAGATCTGACGGTACTTGATGAATAAGCCACGGCTAATTCCGTGCCAGCAGCCGCGGTAATACGGGAGTGGCAAGCGTTATCCGGAATTATTGGGCGTAAAGCGTCCGCAGGCGGTCTTGTAAGTCTGTCGTTAAAGCGTGGAGCTTAACTCCATTTCGGCGATGGAAACTACAAGACTAGAGTGTGGTAGGGGCAGAGGGAATTCCCGGTGTAGCGGTGAAATGCGTAGATATCGGGAAGAACACCAGTGGCGAAGGCGCTCTGCTGGGCCATAACTGACGCTCATGGACGAAAGCCAGGGGAGCGAAAGGGATTAGATACCCCTGTAGTCCTGGCCGTAAACGATGAACACTAGGTGTCGGGGGAATCGACCCCCTCGGTGTCGTAGCCAACGCGTTAAGTGTTCCGCCTGGGGAGTACGCACGCAAGTGTGAAACTCAAAGGAATTGACGGGGGCCCGCACAAGCGGTGGAGTATGTGGTTTAATTCGATGCAACGCGAAGAACCTTACCAGGGTTTGACATCCTGCGAATCCCTTGGAAACGAGGGAGTGCCTTCGGGAGCGCAGAGACAGGTGGTGCATGGCTGTCGTCAGCTCGTGTCGTGAGATGTTGGGTTAAGTCCCGCAACGAGCGCAACCCACGTCTTTAGTTGCCAGCATTTAGTTGGGCACTCTAGAGAGACCGCCGGTGATAAACCGGAGGAAGGTGTGGATGACGTCAAGTCATCATGCCCCTTACATCCTGGGCTACACACGTACTACAATGCTACGGACAAAGGGCAGCAAACTCGCGAGAGCTAGCAAATCCCATAAACCGTGGCTCAGTTCAGATCGTAGGCTGCAACTCGCCTACGTGAAGGCGGAATCGCTAGTAATCGCAGGTCAGCATACTGCGGTGAATACGTTCCCGGGCCTTGTACACACCGCCCGTCACACCATGGAAGTTGGCCACGCCCGAAGTCGTTACTCCAACCCTTGTGGAGGAGGACGCCGAAGGTGGGGCTGATGACTGGGGTGAAGTCGTAACAAGGTAGCCGTACCGGAAGGTGCGGCTGGATCACCTCCTAACAGGGAGACAATAACTGATTGTGATGTCTGAGTAAATTATTCTCAGGCCATAATCCTGTCATCTCGAAGGTCGATCGGTACCTCAACTTGATTATCAGAGAAGAGCTGAGAGATCAGCTTGGAGACTGTGGAATCAATTTCAGTTCCTAAACTTTTGTCTAGTTCACCCCACAGGGCTGTTGAACATTAAATGTTTAACACTAGTGAGTGGTTACGACTCCTGGGCCATTAGCTCAGGTGGTTAGAGCGCACCCCTGATAAGGGTGAGGTCCCTGGTTCAAGTCCAGGATGGCCCATTCGTGTTTGGGGGTTTAGCTCAGTTGGTAGAGCGCCTGCTTTGCAAGCAGGATGTCAGCGGTTCGAGTCCGCTAACCTCCATCCAAATTTGTAGCGCCCTGCCAGATGCGAACAGGAGTTCAAATCTGAGGTGATCTAGAATGTTTTAGCTAGTTTAGTAGCAAGTGAATCTAGCCTCATTTTATCAAGCTAAGAAAGATTAGCTGTGTTGAAATGATGCTGGACTCAAGAGGGCCTCCCAAGGGCCTGATTTGTGTTCTAGCAGAACCTTGACAACTGCATAGGTGAAGTCTGGAAATAAAGCATCTCATGGATGCCCAGACCGATTGAAGCTGAAAGCGCAAGCTGGGGGCAGAGATTGGGAAGGGAAAATTCTATTGAGTTTTTAGAGCCGAGAGCTTCCAGTGTTCTTCCAAATCCGCCGAGGAGGAGGGAGTTTGATCCTTGTATTCAAACTACTAGTTTAAGAGCTAAGCATTGGGTAAATAGCTGAGCAATCAGCGAAGAACCGAGTAATTAGCTAGTGAATTAGCCAGTGAATCTAGAGAGAATAGGCCTCAACAGCCTGAAGCATTGGGAGTTTAATTTGGTCAAGCTACAAAGGGCTCACGGTGGATACCTTGGCACACAGAGGCGATGAAGGACGTAGTTACCTGCGATAAGTCTCGGGGAGCTGGAAACACGCTTTGATCCGGGAATTTCCGAATGGGGCAACCCCTAGAACGGCCGCCTGAATCCATAGGGCGGCTCGAGCCAACCCAGCGAACTGAAACATCTTAGTAGCTGGAGGAAAGGAAAGTAAAAACGACTCCCTAAGTAGCGGCGAGCGAACGGGGAAGAGCCTAAACCGATGGTTTCGACCATCGGGGTTGTGGGACAGCAACGTGTATCAGGAATGTTAGGAGAAGCGCTTGAAAGGCGCGCCATAGAGGGTGAAAGCCCCGTATTCGAAAACTGAACTGAGCTAGCTGTATCCCGAGTAGCACGGAGCACGTGAAATTCCGTGTGAATCTGCGAGGACCACCTCGTAAGGCTAAGTACTCCTGTGTGACCGATAGCGCAACAGTACCGCGAGGGAAAGGTGAAAAGAACCCCGGGAGGGGAGTGAAATAGAACATGAAACCGTGAGCTTACAAGCAATGGGAGCCCTACTCATAGGGTGACCGTGTGCCTGTTGAAGAATGAGCCGGCGACTTATAGGCACTGGCAGGTTAAACCGGAAATGGTGGAGCCATAGCGAAAGCGAGTCTGAATAGGGCGATAGTCAGTGTTTATAGACCCGAACCCGGGTGATCTAACCATGGCCAGGATGAAGCTTGGGTGATACCAAGTGGAGGTCCGAACCGACTGATGTTGAAAAATCAGCGGATGAGCTGTGGTTAGGGGTGAAATGCCAATCGAACCCGGAGCTAGCTGGTTCTCCCCGAAATACGTTGAGGCGTAGCGTCTAGTGCTCCAGCAGGGGGGTAAAGCCACTGTTTCGGTGCGGGCTGCGAGAGCGGTACCAAATCGAGACAAACTCTGAATACCCTGTGTGTAACTAGGCAGTCAGACTGTGGGGGATAAGCTCCATGGTCGAAAGGGAAACAGCCCAGACCGCCAGCTAAGGTCCCCAAATCAACACTGAGTGATAAAGGAGGTGGGGTTGCCCAGACAACCAGGAGGTTTGCCTAGAAGCAGCCATCCTCAAAGGAGTGCGTAATAGCTCACTGGTCGAGCGATCCTGCGCCGAAAATGAACGGGGCTAAGTGTTGTACCGAAGCTGCGGATTTAATTGTTCTTTTGAACATTCAAATGGTAGGGGAGCGTTCTATGTGGGGTGAAGCGTTAGCGTAAGCGGGCGTGGACTGCATAGAAGTGAGAATGTCGGCTTGAGTAGCGAAAACATGGGTGAGAATCCCATGCCCCGAAACCCTAAGGGTTCCTCCGGCAGGCTCGTCCGCGGAGGGTTAGTCAGGACCTAAGGCGAGGCCGAAAGGCGTAGTCGATGGACAACAGGTCAACATTCCTGTACCTGTGATGTTTTGGGAAGGGGGACGGAGAAGGCTAGCCAAGCCAGATGTTGGTTACTGGTCCAAGCGTTCGAGGCGTTGAGAAGTGGCGAAAACACTTTGAGCTGAGGCGTGAGTGCGAGCTGCTACGGCAGCGAAGTTGGTGACGTCAAGCTTCCAAGAAAAGCCCTATACCCGTTAAGGCATCATGGCCTGTACCCGAAACCGACACAGGTGGGGTGGTAGAGAATACCGAGGGGCGCGAGGTAACTCTCTCTAAGGAACTCGGCAAAATGGCCCCGTAACTTCGGGAGAAGGGGTGCCACCGCAAGGTGGTCGCAGTGAAGAGGCCCAGGCGACTGTTTACCAAAAACACAGGTCTCCGCTAAGTCGCAAGACGATGTATGGGGGCTGACGCCTGCCCAGTGCCGGAAGGTTAAGGAAGCTGGTCAGCGAAAGCGAAGCTAGCGACTGAAGCCCCGGTGAACGGCGGCCGTAACTATAACGGTCCTAAGGTAGCGAAATTCCTTGTCGGGTAAGTTCCGACCCGCACGAAAGGCGTAACGATCTGGGCGCTGTCTCGGAGAGAGGCTCGGCGAAATAGAATTGTCTGT
>NZ_JAGQAZ010000007.1 GCF_024345375.1 Cyanobium sp. WAJ14-Wanaka
ACCGACGCCAGCTGTGGCTGGCGGGCCGAGGGCTAAGTTGGGAAGGGCGGGGCGTGGCGCAGCTTGGTAGCGCGGGTGCTTTGGGAGCACTAGGTCGCAGGTTCGAATCCTGTCGCCCCGATTGACTAAACCAACTGCAGCGCAGTGGTTCCCGACTGCACAGCTTGCGACCTATGTGCACCCGTCGGCAGTGCGCGTCGTCAATCCGTCGGCAAATTCTTGAATCCACTGCACTGCAGCGCATCTCGGCTGAGCTTCATTCGTTTTGCACGCTTATTCCTGCCGACGCCTTGGCACGACTGCATTCTCGGCGAGTGACAGCGAGTGACGCAGCAACCCGCTCACGCCACACGGCTAAGCCACGTCTGCAGCAGCCCATGGAGGTCCTGCCCATCCACCAGGGCCGCATCCAGGGAAATCAACCTGTGGACATTTGAAAGGTGGCTGGCGAGACTGGGCCCAGAACCTTCTCAAAAGCCTTGGAAATCCTGCTTGTCTTGCTTCTAGTCCTGACCTGTGCTGCATTCAGCGGAAGGGTGGCTGAATCAAAAGGTCACGGAGGGCTCTCCTGGGGTATTAGCGGGCTTGTCTTTGGGCCGCTGGCACTTTTGGCGGCAATAGGTCTCTCTGATCTGAAGACCCGAAAATATCTTCGCCTTCTTGCAGAGCACCATGGAGCACTGGACGAGAAACTGCCCTCTCCTTCACCAATTGGAGATGAAGACGCAGAAGCTCAACGCCGTCGAATCCTGGGCAATAAGTAGGCCGGCATAGGCAGGAATTCCTTACACCCTCCGTAGACTGAATCACATCAGCCCGGGGGGGGGGTTGTGACAGCACCAAAAGGAAGGCTTGCATTGTTGGGTGAACTAGCCCTATTGGATCTTCGTAATGAGGCCCAATACGAGCGCTCATTAGCCAGGTTTCAGCCTGACGACGACCTACCCCATGCGCCGGAGTTATCTCCGCTGGATTCTGCGCAAGCACGCCGTCGCGCAATGGAGGTGTCGGTATGAATGACCTCGACGCAATGATCGGCCAGGCCCACGCTGAAGCTGAGCGCATCGAAAATGATGCCCGCCAGGTTGAGGCACGGATCGTTGGTTGTGGTGGTGTGCCGCCGCTACGGGCCTATGGCAAGCCTGTCTCTGGTACTGATGTAGGCCGCAATTTGACGCTAAAAAGCCTGCTGGCAAGGCGTGACCCAGCCTTGGCTGCGTTCCTAGGTGTGGGCTCTGACCTGCAGCGCCGTGAAGCTGAAGCCGCTGAAGCCCGGCAGGCAACTATCACCAGGATGCAGGAGGCAACTGAAGCCACCCGCTTGCATAACCAACAGCAACGGCAACACCTGGAACGGTCAAATTTGGCTGGTGTTAGCCCCACTACTGGGAGGCGCTGGTGATGTTGTGCCGGCCTCATCCAACAGCAGGTTGGTTGCACCTACAGCCCGCAGATTGGCGTGCCACCTTGCAGCGGCAACTGGATGCCAGAGATCGTCTTGATGATCCAAACCACACTGGCCCGGCACCTGCTTTTGTTAGCTGGGTAACCGGGCAGCAGATGCCTGCCTTGGCAAGGCAACCGCATTATCTCCAGCAATTCCAGCACCGGCTGGAGGAACTAAATCAACAGCTAGAAAACCTGCAAAAACAAATTGATGCAGGGCATTCCTACCTAGAACCTGCTGCTGGTAATACCCGCCGCGAGATCACCTGGCTGGAGGGGTTGCTGCATGGCTAAGGCTGAGAGCGTTCTCGAAGCAGCAGTGCGGATCACTGATGCCCGCTACAACGGCGCTGCAAGGATCCTGGCTGCCATTGCCGAGGTTGACCTGCCGTATCACCTGCGTGAGCGTTTGATGGAGCGCTTACGGGCCAATGGAGCGATCTAATGGCTGGCGCCAGCGTTACCTCAGCGCGTAAGGCAATGGCGCTGCGCTGGTTGCAGGATGGTTACAGCACCACCGCGATCGTGACCAAACTGGCCGATGCGCAGGGGATTAGCAGGCGTCAGGCAAGGCGGATTGTTGCCACTGCCCACGCTGAGGTGGTGGCCGATCTAACTGATGTAAGCGCCGCTGATGTACTGGCCGGGATCATCCATCGCCTTGATGAATCCGCACGGGTTGCAATGGAACGCCATCACCCAGCAGCAGCAGTAGGTGCCCTGCGACTATTGGCTGAGCTGGTAGTGATACCTAACCGCAACCAGCACCAACAACCCTATGGCAAGCGATGGAGATGAACCAGCTCTACCAAGCCGCCAAGGCCTTGGAGCTAGCTGCTGCTGACCTGGGTGGACTGCTGGATGGTGTTGATGATGCAGAGCTTGAGGCGCTGGTGGCTGCTTTTGGGCCGCCACGATCCACCAGAAGGAAAACCTCAATTCGCCGTGATAGGTGGGTCCAGTGGTTAGCGGGGTGCGCTGTTCGCGTTGGCAGACCTGTCATCACAGCAGTGACGCAATCACCCGAACCCTAGCGATAGCAAGGGGTTTGAAAACAGCCAGATTTTTGGACCAAGAAAAACTGGACACAAATGGCAGTTTTGTGCCGCAGTGATACAAATTAGCGCCGCTCCGGCCAATGTCTGTCATAGGTGTCACCCATCACATCAGCGCCACTGCCAACAGGTACTGGCGATGGATCAATGAATCCAGGTATGGGGGCTTGTACCGGCAAATCACCAAAGACGTCAATGACATCCAGTCGTGGCAATGGATTCAAGCGATTTGCTGAAGTAATGCCACTGATGCCACAACCAGTCCGTTCAACGGGTGGCATCAATGGCATCAAGTCGTGATGCCATTGGGATCCTTTGGTATCACTGAATGGCATCGGTGACATTGATGATTTTTCAATTTGAGCACTATGCAAGGCGCGATAGGTCGATTCATTGCCGGTGCGCGCGGACTCGATGGTTTCAATCTCCACCAACCGCTGAAGTGATCGCGTTACCTGTTGCGCCTCGGGGCATCTGCCACGGTCACCCCATTCAGCGCCAATGGCATCACAAACCTGGCGCCTAGTCATCCATTCATTACTGGCCTCAAGTGCATCCAGCACCTGCTGCTGAACATTGGTGAGTTTCTCGAGCTTGCTGGATTGCTTTTGCTGCTGTTGCCACTGGCCAAGGTCGCTGACCTTGCGAAAACTGTTGCCATCTCTTGCAATCACCAGGTCAAACCCCTCACCTGAACGCGCCTCACGAACCAACCGCCGTTCGGGTGATGCCTTGTCTGGCTGCCCATTGGCACCCGGCAGGTAGTGCATCGTCAAAACAGTGTTTGCGGCACCGGAGATGGCGCTGTGGCCACTTAGCGCCTCAACACCAACTAGGTCAGCGGTTTTGTTGCAGTGGTGAATCAACAGCAAGGTGCCGCCGTTGTCGATCACGGCCTGCTTCAGGTCGTAGAGCGTGGCACCAATCTCAGGATCGTTTTCCCCGTGTTGGAGCGAACGTCCGATGCTGCGCAAGCTGTCCAGTTCAACCACGGCGCCAGGGTTTGCTTTGACCGTTTCCAGCAGTGAATCAACATCTGGCTCCGTCAACCGGAAACTACGGGACCAAACCAGCGCAGGGTGATCCCATAAATGCAGCGCCTCCAGCATGTCGGCGGTGTCGCCATCGGCCTGGTCATCAGTGACCAAAATCACCGGGCGAGTTACTGAGGGCGCAGGAAAACCAAGCAACGGCTTGCCGGTCAACACAGCGGCAGCAATGGCAACAGCTAGTCGTGTTTTGCCGACCTTGGGCCTGCCGCCAATGATCGTCATGTCTACCGCTGGTACTAACCCAGAGAGCAGCCAATGCACCACGGGCTTTGGCATCGCGGCGCGGTCTGCTGCCGTCAATGATTTGAATCCACCGCCAGTAGCGCGATCCTTTGCCTCCATTACCCGCTGGGCAATCTCTTGTCTGTTGATGTAGGCGGCAAGTCCCAGATCCTTTGCTGCCTTCAACAGGCGGGCACGACGGCGCAAGCTGTTGCGTTCTCGGCTGGCTTGCACCACCACGCAACGGTCAAAACAAGCCATTGCCTTGGTATGCGACATAGGCCGAGCCTTGTGCTCCGGCTTGCTGGTTTTGGCTGGCTTGCTGTTGCTGCGCTCCACTGCTGTGGTGTTGGCCTTCACCCAGTCAGATGCTTGCTCTGGTGTCCAATCCGCATCAGCTAGATCCCAGCCCTTAGGAGCGTCGTCAGGGTTAGCGACTGCCTTCACGTTGGCGGCGCCGATGCCATCCAGCACCTGAGCCAATGCAGCCATTGCCTCACGGCCTGGGTCGTCGTTATCGGGCCACAGGACAACCTTCCGGCCTCGCAGTGGCGTGAAGTCGGTTTTGCTCAGTGCTTTGCAGCCACCGCTCCAACAGCAGGCGATAACGCCAGGCAGTAGTCGGCGAGCTGCGTCAAAGGTTTTCTCCCCTTCGACGATCAATACCGTTGCATCAGGCTCCTGCTGCAGCGACTGACTGAGCAAAAGCGGCCGCAGACCTTTTGGCGCGCGCCATATCCACCTGCTGCCGTCCCAGCTCAGTGGCAGGATGCGCTTGCCGGGGAAGCGGGTGACGACAAATGTGCCGCTGTAACGCCAGAAGGCCTCGGCGCCCCTGGTAGGTGGTTCTACCGGCTCATGCCTGGGCTTGTGCCGCGTAAAGGTGGCGGCGCGGTCGTCGGCTGTGTTGCCGGTGAACGCCCATTTGCCAACTACATCACCGGGCTTCAGCCCTGCTGGCGGGTGGTGTTCGCTGCCGTGATGGCACAAGACCAGGCTTGCGCTGATCCTGCAGTCACCGTCTTTGGTGCGGCTGCAAATCGGGCAAGGGTTGCCCTTACTGCTGGCGGTGAATTCGGCCATCACTGCACCTCACCGCTGAGATGGGCAGCAATGGCTTGCATCTCAGGCCACGAGTAGGTACGCGTCACGCCTGTTCCGCTTGGCGGCCTTTTAGGCCATAGCTGGCCACAAGCCGCTGCAACCTTGCGTGGTGCAGTGGCGCCAGCCCTTACCAACACCTCCCAGGTTTCTTCTTTGCCAAGCCAGTGCCGCAGCGTGCGGCTGCAGCGCACCTGTGTCGAGTGCAGCGTGGCTTCCTGTTTTTCTGTCTCATCGGCCGTAACAGCAACGCAATTACTGGCGTTTGCCGTGTTGTTTTGAGACTGAACTGCACCTGAGCGAGGTGTGGTATGTCCAAGGATTGTGCTGTCTAAGTCCAAGACAGCCTGAGATGACGCGGTGGCTACGATGGTGGTGAGATTGACCATCGATGAGCCGCCGTCAATGGCGGCTTTTTTCATGCCACTGCCTCAAGACAGTGATGGCCAAGGTGGTCTGGCTCTATTTGCGCCGCGATTGTGGCCATTGCCAGCTTGTGGCTGCAAGCACCAAGGTCATAAAGGACATGGCTATTGAGGTTGGTAGGTACTTTCCTTACCCAACACTCACCGGCAGGAAAGAGGCCCCTGCTGCGAAGGCGCAGCAAGGATCTTTCACTCATGTTTAAGGCGGCGGCAGCTTGACGCTGCGTAATCCAAGAAGACGGCTGCATTTCATAGAGCGCGAAACAGACAGGTCCCTTGTGCGGGGGTGGAATCTGTAACGCTCTCTCTTTTGTCAATTAAGGCGATACGATCGAGTCTCGCCAGTGAGCGTTGGCTGATAGCGACTCAATGAATGGG